>NZ_JBSGZO010000250.1:0-12482 GCF_053611045.1 Streptomyces sp. NPDC054841
CTATGACACACCACAGGACCGGCGGATGCGCCGCCGGGCCTGTGGTACTGCACTTTCCGGGACCGACCCCCGGACCCCGGCCGCGGTAAAGCCGGGCGGGTGCCGAAAAGCCGGGCCGGTTACTGAGCCGGGCCCTCGATGGCCTCGGAGGTCAGCAGACCCGCGTTGATCTCACGCAGGGCGATCGAGAGCGGCTTCTCGTGGACGTGGGTGTCCACCAGCGGACCGACGTACTCCAGCAGGCCCTCACCGAGCTGCGAGTAGTACGCGTTGATCTGACGCGCGCGCTTGGCCGCGTAGATCACGAGGCTGTACTTCGAGTCAGTGGCCTCGAGGAGCTCGTCGATCGGCGGGTTGATGATGCCCTCGGGCGCAGTGATGGAAGAGGACACGCTCTAGCCTTCCGAAGAAACTTCTGGGAAATCAAACAAAGATCAAACAACTGCCATCAAGGCTAGCAGCTCACGGGCCACGTCCTCGACGGAGGTGTTGACCAGGGTGGTGTCGAACTCCGACTCCGCGGCCAGTTCGATCTTCGCGGCTTCGAGTCGGCGCTCGATGACATCGGGGGCCTCGGTGCCGCGGCCGGTGAGCCGGCGGACCAGCTCGTCCCAGCTCGGCGGGGCGAGGAAGACCAGCTGCGAGTCCGGCATGGACTCCTTGACCTGCCGGGCGCCCTGGAGATCGATCTCCAGCAGGACGGGCTCGCCCGCCTCCAGGCGGTCGAGGACCGCCCGGCGCGGTGTGCCGTAGCGATTGCCCGCGAATTCTGCCCATTCCAGCAGCTCGCCGTTGGCGACCAGCTTGTCGAATTCCTCGTCGGTGACGAAGAAGTACTGGACACCGTGGCGCTCGCCGGGGCGCGGCTTTCGTGTGGTGGCCGACACCGAGAGCCAGACCTCGGGGTGGACCTTGCGCATATGGGCGACGACCGTGCTCTTGCCCACCCCGGAGGGGCCGGAGAGCACGGTCAGCCGCGGACGTACCTCTGCTGCCATGCAGCGATTATCCAGGTTCTCGGGAGTGCCCGAGAACGTCAGGCGGCGCCGCCGCCGAACTCGCGCTCAAGAGAGGCGATCTGGTTGGAGCCGAGACCTCGGACGCGACGGCTCTCGGAGATGCCGAGCCGCTCCATGATCTGCTTGGCGCGGACCTTGCCCACGCCGGGGAGGGACTCGAGCAGGGCGGAGACCTTCATCTTGCCGATGACGTCGTTCTCCTGGCCCTGCTTGATGACCTCGTGGAGCGAGGCGCCGGAGTGCTTGAGTCGATTCTTGACCTCGGCCCGCTCCCGGCGAGCCGCGGCGGCCTTTTCGAGCGCGGCTGCGCGCTGTTCAGGGGTAAGGGGCGGAAGAGCCACGCCTACGTCACCTCGGATGTCGAACTGTCGGATACGGACCGGTGAGGAACCTAATCGCCCCACACCAGGCGAGCAACGAGCAACGCAATGACCGCTGCAACGCTGACTCTCGACGGAGACTAGCGGCCTGGAACGCTCCAGTCAGCGAGAACAGCGGAAAAGTCCTGGTCAGCATCGCTCGACCAGGATATTCCAGACATAACAACCAGGTTTCTGTCAAGAAACCGCCGGTGAGCGCCCCCGGTGAGGCGATCTGCCGCCCCGGTCACGTGCTCCGGTCAAGCGCCCCGGTCAGGCGTCCGCGACCGCCGCGCGCACCTCTTCGGCGAAACGTGTCGCCGACTCGCGGAGCGCCGCCACGTCCGGGCCGTGCCGCAGCACGCCACGGCTCACGCTCGGGACCACGTTCCTCACGGCCGCGCCGAAGACGCCCGGCAGGTCGGCCGGGGTCGCGCCCTGGGCTCCGATGCCAGGGGCGAGGAGGGGACCGTTGATGTCCAGGTCGACGCCCGCGTCACCGAGCGTCGCCCCGACGACCGCGCCGACCGAGCCGAGCGGCGAGGCACCCGCGTTCTCGTCGGCCATGTGGTTCAGCATGAGCTGGGCCAGCGAGACGCCGCCGGCCGCGGTCGAGCGCTGCACCTCGGCGCCCTCGGGGTTGGAGGTGAGGGCGAGGACGAAGACACCGCAGCCGTTCAGGACGGCCAGGTCCAGCGCCGGACGGAGCGAGCCGAAGCCGAGGTACGGCGAGACCGTCACCGCGTCCGAGAACAGCGGCGCGTCCTTGCGCAGATACGTCTCGGCGTATGCGCCCATGGTCGAGCCGATGTCCCCGCGCTTGGCGTCCATCAGCACCAGCGCGCCGGCCTCCCGGGCCTCCTCGACGGCCTTCTCCAGGACCGCGACGCCGCGCGAGCCGAAGCGCTCGAAGAACGCCGACTGCGGCTTGAGCACGGCCACCCGGTCGGCGAGCGCCTCGACGACCGTCCTCGTGAAGCGCTCCAGGCCGGCGATGTCGTCGTTCAGGCCCCACGCCGTCAGCAGCGAGGCGTGCGGGTCGATGCCCACGCAGAGGGGCCCGCGGGTGTCCATGGCGTGGCGCAGGCGGGTGCCGAAGGGTTCCGGAGCGCTCATCGGGTGGCTGCCTTTCGGGTTTCTGCGCCGACGGCCTCGGCGAGGGTGGCGTACGGGCTGGCGGCCAGGCGCGCGGCCAGGCCCTTGTGGATGGAGCGGGCGTAGAACGGCCCCTCGTAGATGAAGGCGCTGTAGCCCTGGACGAGGGTGGCACCGGCGAGGATGCGCTGCCAGGCGTCCTCGGCGTTCTCGACGCCGCCGACACCGACGAGGGTGATGCGGTCGCCGACGCGGGCGTACAGGCGGCGCAGGACCGCCAGGGAGCGCTCCTTGACGGGGGCGCCGGACAGTCCGCCGGCCTCCTGGACCAGAACGGAATCGGATTTCAGGCCGAGGCCGTCGCGGGCGATGGTGGTGTTGGTGGCGATGATGCCGTCCAGGCCCAGCTCGACGGCCAGGTCGGCCACGGCGTCGACGTCCTCGTCGGCCAGATCGGGCGCGATCTTGACGAGCAGCGGGACGCGGCGGTCGGTGACGGTGCGGTCGGCGGCTTCGCGTACGGCGCTGAGCAGCGGGCGCAGCGCCTCCGTGGCCTGAAGGTTCCGCAGGCCCGGGGTGTTCGGCGAGGAGACGTTGACGACGAGGTAGTCGGCGTACGCGGCCAGCCGCTCGGTCGACGTCACGTAGTCGCCGACGGCCTCCTCCTCCGGTACGACCTTGGTCTTGCCGATGTTGACGCCGACGACCGTCCTGAGGATCTCCCGTCGGGCGGCGAGCCGGGCGGCGACCGCGGCGGAGCCGTCGTTGTTGAAGCCCATGCGGTTGATCAGCGCACGGTCCGGTACGAGGCGGAAGAGCCGCTTCTTGGGATTGCCGGGCTGGGCCTGCGCCGTGACCGTGCCGATCTCGACATGGTCGAAGCCGAGCATCGCCATGCCGTCGATGGCGATGGCGTTCTTGTCGAAGCCCGCCGCGAGGCCGAAGGGGCCGTGCATGCGCAGCCCGAGCGCCTCGGTGCGCAGTTCCTCGTAGCGCGGGGCCAGGGCCGCGGCGACGAACGTGCGCAGCACCGGGATGCGGACCGCGAGCCGGATCCAGCGGAAGGCCAGATAGTGGGCCTCCTCCGGGTCCATCCGCTTGAAGACCAGATTGAAGAAGAATTTGTACATCTCAGCGGTGTCCTCATGAGGAGGGGGACACCGTTTCCGGTGTCCCCCTCTCGGTTGCTAGTCGCGGGCCGCGGTCAGGTGTTCCGCGTGTTCCTGGAGCGACCGGACGCCCACACCACCGTGGTTGAGCGCGTCGATGCCCTGGACTGCGGCTGCCAGTGCCTGGACGGTCGTCAGGCACGGTACGGAACGGGCGACCGCCGCCGTACGGATGTCGTAGCCGTCGAGCCGGCCACCGGTGCCGTACGGAGTGTTGACGATGAGGTCGACCTGGCCGTCGTGGATGAGCTGGACGATGGTCTTCTCGCCGTTCGGGCCCTCGCCCTCGGACTGCTTGCGCACGACGGTGGCGTTGATGCCGTTGCGCTTGAGCACCTCGGCCGTGCCGGACGTCGCGAGCAGCTCGAAGCCGTGCGCGACCAGCTCCCGCGCCGGGAAGATCATCGAGCGCTTGTCGCGGTTGGCGACGGAGATGAAGGCGCGGCCCTTCGTCGGGAGCGGACCGTAGGCGCCGGCCTGCGACTTGGCGTACGCCGTGCCGAAGACCGAGTCGATGCCCATGACCTCGCCGGTGGAGCGCATCTCCGGGCCGAGGACGGTGTCGACGCCGCGGCCGTGGATGTCGCGGAACCGGCTCCACGGCATCACGGCTTCCTTGACGGAGATCGGGGCGTCCATCGGGAGCGTGCCGCCGTCGCCGTTGGCCGGGAGCAGACCCTCTGCGCGCAGCTCGGCGATAGTGGCGCCGAGCGAGATGCGGGCGGCGGCCTTCGCCAGCGGTACGGCCGTCGCCTTCGACGTGAAGGGGACGGTCCGGGACGCGCGCGGGTTGGCCTCCAGGACGTACAGGATGTCGCCGGCCATCGCGAACTGGATGTTGATCAGACCGCGTACGCCGACGCCCTTGGCGATCGCCTCCGTGGAGGTGCGCAGGCGCTTGATGTCGAAGCCGCCGAGGGTGATCGGGGGCAGGGCGCAGGCGGAGTCGCCGGAGTGGATACCGGCCTCCTCGATGTGCTCCATGACGCCGCCCAGGTAGAGCTCGGCGCCGTCGTAGAGCGCGTCCACGTCGATCTCGATCGCGTCGTCGAGGAAGCGGTCGACCAGGACCGGCCGGTCGGGGCTGATCTCGGTGGACTCGGCGATGTACGACTGGAGGCGGGCCTCGTCGTACACGATCTCCATGCCGCGGCCGCCGAGCACGTACGACGGGCGGACCAGCACCGGGTAGCCGATCTCGTCGGCGATGGCCTTGGCCCCGGCGAAGGTGGTGGCGGTGCCGTGCTTGGGCGCGGGGAGCCCGGCCTCGGCGAGGACGCGGCCGAAGGCGCCGCGGTCCTCGGCCGCGTGGATCGCCTCCGGGGAGGTGCCGACGACCGGGACGCCGTTGTCCTTGAGTGCCTGCGACAGGCCGAGCGGGGTCTGGCCGCCGAGCTGCACGATGACACCGGCGACCGGGCCCGCGAGGGTCTCGGCGTGGACGATCTCCAGCACGTCCTCGAGCGTGAGCGGCTCGAAGTACAGGCGGTCGGAGGTGTCGTAGTCCGTCGAGACGGTCTCGGGGTTGCAGTTGACCATCACGGTCTCGTAGCCCGCGTCGCTGAGCGCGAAGGAGGCGTGGACGCAGGAGTAGTCGAACTCGATGCCCTGGCCGATCCGGTTCGGGCCCGAACCCAGGATGATGACCGCGGGCTTCTCGCGCGGCGCGACCTCGCTCTCCTCGTCGTAGGACGAGTAGAAGTACGGGGTGTTCGCGGCGAATTCGGCGGCGCAGGTGTCGACCGTCTTGTAGACCGGGCGGACGCCGAGGGCGTGCCGGACCTCACGGACGACGTCCTCGCGCAGGCCCCGGATCGCGGCGATCTGGGCGTCGGAGAAGCCGTGCCGCTTGGCGTCGGCGAGCAGCTCGGGGTCGAGCTTCTCGGCGGCGGCGAGCTCGTCCGCGATCTCCTTGATGAGGAAGAGCTGGTCCACGAACCAGGGGTCGATCTTCGTGGCGTCGAAGACCTCGCGCTGGGTGGCGCCGGCGCGGATGGCCTGCATGACGGTGTTGATCCGGCCGTCGGTCGGGCGGACCGACGCGCGCAGCAGCTCGTCCTTGTCACCGACCGGGCCGGTGAAGTCGAACTGCGAGCCCTTCTTCTCCAGGGAGCGCAGGGCCTTCTGCAGCGCCTCGGTGAAGTTGCGGCCGATGGCCATGGCCTCGCCCACCGACTTCATGGTGGTGGTGAGCGTGGCGTCGGCGGACGGGAACTTCTCGAAGGCGAAGCGCGGGGCCTTCACGACCACGTAGTCGAGCGTCGGCTCGAAGGAGGCCGGCGTCTTCTCGGTGATGTCGTTGGGGATCTCGTCGAGCGTGTAGCCGACGGCGAGCTTCGCGGCGATCTTGGCGATCGGGAAGCCGGTGGCCTTCGACGCCAGCGCGGAGGACCGGGACACCCGCGGGTTCATCTCGATGACGATGACGCGGCCGTCCTCGGGGTCGACCGCGAACTGGATGTTGCAGCCGCCGGTGTCGACGCCGACCTCGCGGATGATCGCGATGCCGATGTCGCGCAGCCGCTGGTACTCGCGGTCGGTCAGCGTCATCGCCGGGGCGACGGTGATCGAGTCACCGGTGTGCACGCCCATCGGGTCGAAGTTCTCGATGGAACAGACGACCACGACGTTGTCGTGCTTGTCGCGCATCAGCTCCAGCTCGTACTCCTTCCAGCCGAGGATGGACTCCTCCAGGAGCACCTCGGTGGTGGGAGACAGGGTCAGGCCCTGGCCGGCGATACGGCGCAGCTCGTCCTCGTCGTGGGCGAAGCCGGAGCCGGCGCCGCCCATGGTGAAGGAGGGGCGGACGACGACGGGGTAGCCGCCGAGCGTCTCGACGCCCTTGAGGACGTCGTCCATGGAGTGGCAGATGACCGAGCGGGCGGACTCGCCGTGGCCGATCTTTCGGTTGACGGCCTCGACGACCTCCTTGAACAGGTCGCGGTCCTCGCCCTTGTTGATGGCCTCGACATTGGCGCCGATGAGCTCGACGCCGTACTTCTCCAGCACACCCTGCTCGTGCATGGAGATCGCGGTGTTGAGCGCGGTCTGGCCGCCGAGGGTGGGCAGGAGGGCGTCGGGGCGCTCCTTGGCGATGATCTTCTCGACGAACTCGGGGGTGATCGGCTCGACGTACGTGGCGTCGGCGATCTCCGGGTCGGTCATGATCGTCGCCGGGTTGGAGTTCACCAGGATGACGCGCAGGCCCTCGGACTTGAGGACCCGGCAGGCCTGGGTTCCGGAGTAGTCGAACTCGGCGGCCTGGCCGATGACGATCGGGCCGGAGCCGATGACCAGGACGGACTGGATATCGGTGCGCTTAGGCACGCTGGCCCTCCATCAGGGATACGAAGCGGTCGAACAGGTACGCGGCGTCGTGCGGGCCCGCGGCCGCTTCGGGGTGGTACTGGACGCTGAAGGCCGGCTGGTCGAGCAGCTGGAGGCCCTCCACCACGTTGTCGTTGAGGCAGACGTGGGAGACCTCGGCGCGGCCGTAGGGGGTCTCGGAGACCTTGTCGAGCGGGGCGTCGACGGCGAAGCCGTGGTTGTGCGCGGTGACCTCGACCTTGCCGGTCGTACGGTCCTGCACGGGCTGGTTGATGCCCCGGTGGCCGTACTTGAGCTTGTATGTGCCGAAGCCGAGCGCCCGGCCGAGGATCTGGTTGCCGAAGCAGATGCCGAAGAGCGGCGTCTTGCGCTCCAGGACGGCCTGCATGACGGCCACGGGGTGGTCGGCGGTGGCCGGGTCGCCCGGACCGTTGGAGAAGAACACCCCGTCGGGGTCGACCGCGAAGACGTCCTCGGCGGTCGCGGTGGCGGGCAGGACGTGCACCTCGATGCCGCGCTCGGCCATCCGGTGCGGGGTCATGCCCTTGATGCCGAGGTCGACCGCGGCGACGGTGAACTTCTTCTCACCGATGGCCGGGACGACGTACGTCTCCTTGGTGGCGACCTCGGCGGACAGGTTGGCGCCCTTCATCTCGGGCGACTGGCGCACCTCGGCGAGCATCGTGCCCTCGTCGGGCAGCGCGTTGCCGGAGAAGATGCCGACGCGCATGGCGCCTCGTTCGCGCAGATGACGGGTCAGGGCGCGGGTGTCGATGCCGCTGATGCCGACGACGCCCTGGTGGGCCAGTTCCTCGTCCAGCGAGCGCTTGGCGCGCCAGTTGGAGGGAATGCGGGCGGGGTCGCGGACGACGTATCCGGACACCCAGATGCGCTGCGACTCGGGGTCCTCGTCGTTGACGCCGGTGTTGCCGACGTGCGGGGCGGTCATCACGACGACCTGGCGGTGGTACGACGGGTCGGTGAGGGTCTCCTGGTAGCCGGTCATGCCGGTGGAGAACACGGCCTCGCCGAAGGTCACCCCCACGGCCCCGTAGGCGCGGCCGCGGAAGGTACGGCCGTCCTCCAGGACGAGTACGGCGGGAAGCCCCCTCTTGGATGGGGTTCCCTGGCTGGAGGTCGTCATCGTGCGGCGCCTTCCGTCGTGTTGAAGTGGTTGTTCGAGTGGACTGCGTTGACGGCTTCGACCCAGGCGGCGTGCTCGGCCGCGTGGTCGGAGCGGAAGCCGGAGTCGATCTGCTGGTCGCCGTGCGCCCAGGTGACGATCAGCAGTCCGCCCTCGGCCAGGACCTTTCCGGCGATTCCCTTGTCGAGTCGGGCCTCGCGCAGGGCCGCCGCCGGGATGAAGAAGTCGGTGGCCCCGGGGCGTACGACGTCGATTCCGGCGTCGGTGAGCGTCAGTTCGACGCGGCTGCGGGTGCCGAGGCCGCGGGCGACGATCCGGTCGAGCCACTGCCCGGCGGTGGTCGAACCGTGATAGCGGCCGGTCAGCCTCAGCCTGGGCTCGCCTGCGGACTCCGGCGCGGCCGGCAGCTCGGGCAGCCCCGACTGGAGCTCACCGCGCCACTTCCAGCCCTGGCGCATCAGCCAGTAGACGAGGGCGATGAAGAGCAGCAGCCCGGCGACCCAGCCGAGGCGGGCGGCCCAGTCGGTCACCTCCGCCGACTTCCGCTCGACCTCTTCGGCTGCCAGATTGATCAGTGGTGTCACGCCAGCTTCCCGTCCATGAGCGTCGCCCGGCCCCGCAGGAAGGTGTGGGTGACGCGCCCCGGCAGCTCGCGGCCCTCGTAGGGGGTGTTGCGGCTGCGGGAGGCGAAGCCCGCGGGGTCCACGCTTCCACGGTATGCCGGATCGAGCAGGGTGAGGTTGGCGGGCTCACCTGCCGAGACGGCGCGGCCGTGGCCCTCGGCCCGTCCGATCCTGGCGGGCGCGAAGGACATGCGGTCGGCGACGCCTTCCCAGGTCAGCAGCCCGGTCTCGACCATCGTCTGCTGGACGACGGACAGCGCGGTCTCGAGGCCGACCATGCCCATGGCGGCCGCGGCCCACTCGCAGTCCTTGTCCTCGTGCGGGTGCGGGGCGTGGTCGGTGGCGACGATGTCGATCGTGCCGTCGGCGAGCGCCTCGCGCAGGGCCATGACGTCGCGCTCGGTGCGCAGCGGCGGGTTGACCTTGTAGACGGGGTTGTACGTACGGACCAGCTCGTCGGTGAGGAGGAGGTGGTGCGGGGTGACCTCTGCGGTGACGTCGATGCCGCGGGCCTTGGCCCAGCGGACGATCTCGACCGAGCCGGCGGTCGACAGGTGGCAGATGTGGACGCGGGAGCCGACGTGCTCGGCGAGGAGCACATCGCGGGCGATGATCGACTCCTCCGCGACGGCGGGCCAGCCGCCGAGGCCCAGCTCGGCGGAGACGATGCCCTCGTTCATCTGGGCGCCCTCGGTGAGCCGCGGCTCCTGGGCGTGCTGCGCGACGACGCCGCCGAAGGCCTTCACGTACTCCAGTGCCCGGCGCATGATCACGGCGTCGTCGACGCACTTGCCGTCGTCGGAGAAGACGGTGACCCCGGCGGCGGAGTCGTGCATGGCGCCCAGCTCGGCGAGCTTCTTGCCCTCCAGGCCGACGGTGACGGCGCCGATCGGCTGGACGTCGCAGTAGCCGTGCTCCTTGCCGAGCCGCCAGACCTGCTCCACGACGCCCGCGGTGTCGGCGACGGGGAAGGTGTTGGCCATGGCGAACACGGCCGTGTAGCCGCCGCTCGCGGCCGCGCGCGTACCCGTGAGGACGGTCTCGGAGTCCTCACGGCCGGGCTCACGCAGGTGCGTGTGCAGATCGACCAGGCCGGGCAGCAGGATCTTGCCCTCGGCCTCCACGACGGTGGCGTCGCCCGCCTCCAGGCCCGTACCGACCTGATCGATGGTCTGGCCGTCGATCAGGACGTCCTGCGCCTCGCCGCCCAGCACCTTCGCGCCACGGATAAGGATCTTGCTCATGGGTTACTTCGTCTCCTCGGCATCAGAGGTGCGCGCAGCGCTTCCGTCAAGGGTGGTGGGCGACGGGCGGGAGGTGGTGACGGCGGGCTCGTTGCCGCCGAGAAGCAGATAGAGCACGGCCATCCGGGTCGACACCCCGTTGGCGACCTGCTCGACGGCCGTGCAGCGGTCGGAGTCGGCCACCTCGGCGGTGATCTCCATGCCGCGGTTCATCGGGCCGGGGTGCATCACGATGGCGTGCTCCGGCATCCGAGCCATCCGGTCGCCGTCCAGGCCGTAGCGGCGCGAGTACTCGCGCTCCGTCGGGAAGAAGGCGGCGTTCATCCGCTCGCGCTGCACACGCAGCATCATCACGGCGTCGGACTTCGGCAGCACGTCGTCGAGGTCGTACGAGACGTCGCACGGCCAGTTGCCGACGCCGACCGGCACCAGGGTGGGCGGGGCCACGAGGGTGACATGCGCACCGAGCGTGGTGAGCAGGTGGACGTTGGAGCGGGCGACGCGGCTGTGCAGGACGTCGCCGACGATCGTGATGCGGCGGCCTTCCAGGTCGCGCCCTATGCCGGCGTCCCGGCCGACCAGGCGGCGGCGCATGGTGAAGGCGTCCAGCAGCGCCTGGGTGGGGTGCTCATGGGTGCCGTCGCCGGCGTTGACGACGGCACCGTCGATCCAGCCGGAGTTCGCGAGCCGGTAGGGGGCGCCGGAGGCGTGGTGGCGGATGACGACGGCGTCGGCGCCCATCGCCTCCAGGGTGAGCGCGGTGTCCTTCAGGGACTCGCCCTTGGAGACCGACGAGCCCTTGGCCGAGAAGTTGATGACGTCGGCGGACAGGCGCTTGGCGGCGGCCTCGAAGGAGATCCGGGTCCGGGTCGAGTCCTCGAAGAAGAGGTTGACGACGGTACGGCCGCGCAGGGTGGGCAGCTTCTTGATCGGCCGGTCGGCGACCCGGGCCATCTCCTCGGCGGTGTCGAGGATGAGGACGGCGTCGTCGCGGGTGAGGTCGGCGGCCGAGATGAGGTGACGCTTCATCTGGGTGTGCTCCGGAGTGTGGAGGTGTGCGGGCATGCGGGCGCGCAGGCGAGCCCGTAGGGCGGGTGGGGCCGTACGGGGGTGCTACTGCTCGCCGGCCGGGGCGGTCTCCTTCCCCCGGCCCTCGGCCGGGGGAGCCCCCATCTCGCGTCGCTCGCCGAGCAGCACGCTGTCGCGGCCGTCCTCCTCGGCGAGCTGGACCTTGACCGTCTCCCGCAGCGACGTCGGGAGGTTCTTGCCTACGTAGTCGGCACGGATGGGCAGTTCGCGGTGGCCTCGGTCGACGAGGACCGCGAGCTGGACGGCGCGCGGGCGGCCGATGTCGTTCAGCGCGTCGAGGGCGGCGCGGATGGTACGGCCGGAGAAGAGCACGTCGTCGACGAGGACGACCAGACGGCCGTCGATGCCGTCGGCCGGGATGTGCGTGCGGGCGAGCGCACGGGCGGGCCGGAGCCGCAGGTCGTCGCGGTACATGGTGATGTCGAGCGAGCCGACCGGAATCGTGCTGCCGGTGATCTCCTCGAGCTTGTCGCCGAGCCGGCGGGCAAGAAAGACACCGCGCGTCGGGATGCCGAGGAGTACCACGTCGTCGGCGCCCTTGGCGCGCTCGACGATTTCGTGGGCGATGCGGGTCAGTACCCGCGCGATGTCCGGGCCCTCGAGAACAGGGCGTGCGACATCAGGGCTGTTCGTGTCCATACGAAACGGACCTCCTTCTCCGCCTCACGGGACGGACCTTAAAGGACGTCGGATTTGCGCCGTCCACGGTACCAGGGTCCGGCGCGACCGCAGGTCACCCCCCTCGGGAGTGTCGTACGGACCATTCGGCTTGACGCGGCCAAGTAACGCTGCGTAACCTCACAGTGAGTGACCAGCCGCGCGGCGGAGCCGCACGTTGATACAGCGTCCGGGGAGCTATATGTCCAGCGAATACGCAAAACAGCTCGGGGCCAAGCTCCGCGCCATCCGTACCCAGCAGGGGCTCTCGCTCCACGGGGTGGAGGAGAAGTCCCAGGGCCGCTGGAAGGCCGTCGTCGTCGGTTCCTATGAGCGTGGGGACCGTGCCGTGACCGTGCAGCGTCTCGCCGAGCTGGCGGACTTCTACGGTGTGCCGGTGCAGGAGCTGCTTCCGGGCACCACGCCCGGCGGGGCCGCGGAGCCGCCGCCGAAGCTCGTTCTGGACCTGGAGCGCCTCGCCCACGTCCCCGCGGAGAAGGCCGGCCCGTTGCAGCGTTACGCGGCGACGATCCAGAGCCAGCGCGGTGACTACAACGGCAAGGTGCTCTCGATCCGCCAGGACGACCTGCGCACGCTCGCCGTCATCTACGACCAGTCGCCCTCGGTGCTCACCGAGCAGCTGATCAGCTGGGGCGTTCTGGACGCGGACGCGCGCCGCGCGGTCGCCCACGAAGAGGGCTGACGCCGCACTAGCAGAAACGTGCCGCCGGGCCGGGGGGAAGCAGTGCTTCCTCC
>NZ_JBSGZO010000251.1:0-12462 GCF_053611045.1 Streptomyces sp. NPDC054841
ACTCCACACAAGTCACGATGATCAACGGTGGCCGTACCCGTACCCCTACCAGGCCCCACCAGCAAGATCACGATCTACAGCTGGAGTACTAGGCCGGACCGGCCAGCGATGTGTGATAGGCACGGACGGCCGGCGATTGATATGCGGCGGCGATGTGCAGCAAGTGGCCGATTTCCTCGGCAAGGTCCTGTGCTCCGTCCCCAGCGAGGTTTGCTTCCTGGGCCTGCGGCGCCTGGCCCGCGCGCCGGGCATGCACGGCGGCAACCAGCCAGTAGGCGGAGACGTACGCGTCGACCAGATGCGCCTGCACATCAGCGTCCCCATCGGCACGTCGCCGGATCTGGTCGAGAGTGGCCGAGGAGACGTAGGAGCGCAGCACGATCATCGCGTCTCTGATCTCGATCACTCGTCGGTACAGCCGCAGTTGCAGCGGTACAGCCGCGGCACGCAGCCGAGTTCCCCCAGCGAAGACCACATCGGGGGTTGTGTCGGTCAGGTCCCGCCACAGCAGTTCAAGACCGCGATGCGCGCTGCGGTACCGCCACCACTGACGCAGGTGAGCAAGGAAAGGCAAGGCAGCCCCGGCTGCCATGAACAGCGCTTCGATGCCTGTGACGGGTGAGAAAATGGGCGCAAAGACCGTCGAACGGGTCGCCAGATAGGCAAGCTTGAGCACCCACAGCAGCGACGCCAGGAGGATGCCGGTGCCGAACAGGCGCAGCGCGTAACGCAGGAGTCGGGGAATGTCACGGCGGCCGTAACTCCAGCACACGAACCCACAGGTGGTGTCCGCGATCAGGTGGAAGGCAAAGAAGACCCACCAATACGCATCGGGCACACTCGGGATGTCGCTGGAAGGTGCTATCTGGTTTCGGGCATGCGGTGGCCCGCCAAGATCCAGCAGGACCAGCGTGCCCATAACCAGGACGGCGATACCGAACACAGGGACCGTGTGGCGCCGACGTCCGGCTGCCTGAAGGATGAACCACAGAACAGCGGCAGCATCAAGGATGCTCACCAAGTGCTTGGTCAGGTCGATCCAGTGGGCGTTGGGCACGAGCCGTGCCAGGACTTCGGTGACGGGTTCGAGGTGCATCGACATCGCCACCGCAATCATGACGATCGCGAACCACAGCGGTCGCTGCTCGCTTCTGCGTAGGGCCTGCGGTGTCCGGGCGATCGCCACACTCCACAGCGCGACGATGCCGATGTTCTCTAACCACGCGAGCATGGCGTCCCTTCACGACGAACACCACTCAGCCCCATCGCGGACTCCAGCCCGGCCAACATCCCGGACAGCAGCGTGGGGGCGGGGATGCGGCCGACGCTCTCCAATACCAGGGTGGCGATCATCTCTGCCTCCTGTTCCTGGAGATCGGAGTACCGCGAGCGGGGAAGCGCCTGCCGGATCGACTCCGAATCCGCCAGATCGATCCGGCGGTACAGTTGCTGGTCTCTGCCGCCTGAGCGATGGTCACACACCAGGTGCCCGATCTCGTGCAGGATGATGTGTTCTTGATGCAGCGGGCTTGTCTGGGCGTCGTACAGGACGTAGTCACCGCTGTCGGTAGCCAGCCAGATACCTGTCGGCATCTCGGGGACTGTCGGTGTGGGCAAGGGGCGCAGCTCCAGCGGGCGGCCTCGGTCCGTCGCCAGCCGGGTACACAGTTCCGTGACGGAAAATGGATCAGGTAATGGGAGACCATCGATCACCCGCTTGCACCGACGGTGCAGACGTCTCCAGTACATCTTTGTCCGCTCTTCCAGGATCGTCGGGGCTGGAGGACACATGACCCAATACCCACGCTGTCTCATTGCGGTACCCAGAAGCCGCTAGCCACACCACACCCCACTCGCCTCAGCCACAAGTGAGCCTAGAGCGCCGTAAGACCCACCGCTAGTGACTATGAACCGTTCCGACTTTCCTGCCGGTGGTTTGTTGGCCGGTGATCAGTCGGCTCGCGCTTTTGTGTCATCGTAGTGTGCTGCCTCGTACTCGGTTGGGCTGATCATGCCCAGAGTGGAGTGCAGACGGCGGTTGTTGTACCACTCGACCCACGCGGCGGTGGCGTACTCGACATCGGAGACGGTTCTCCAGGCACCGTCGTGGAAGACCTTGGTGCGGATGCACTCGGACTTGTAGAGACCGTTGATCGTCTCCGTCAGCGCGTTGTCATACGCGTCCCCGACGCTCCCGATCGAGGGCCTGATGCCCTCGATGTACAGGTGCTCGGTGAACCGCACACTCGTATATTGCGACCCGGCATCGCTGTGATGGATCAACTGACCTCGCGGGACGGGGTTTCCTTCGTGGCCGCGGCGCCACAGCGCCATCCGCAGCGGCACGTCGACCAGCTCCACGTCCTTCCTGATGGAGGCGTGCCAGCCCACGATCTTCTGGGAGAAGCAGTCCACGATGAACGCCACGTAGGTGAACGACTGGTAGGTGCGGACGTAGGTGAAGTCGGTGATCCACTTCTGGTCCGGAGCCGGAGCGGTGAAGTCCCTGTCCAGCAGGTCCGGGGCCCGGATATCGGCCGGGTTCGGGATCGTGGTTCTCGGTCTCTTCCCGCGGACGACGCCGGCCAGGCCGAGCGAGCGCATTGCACGGTCGACGGCGCCGAACCCGGCCTCGGGCAGCAGGGTCCGGCGGATCAGGGCCAGCATCTTGCGCCGCCCATAGAGCCCTTCCGGAGCCAGCACACGCTGCCCAGCCGCGTTGGTCGTGAAGGCCAGTGACCGGACAGCGTCCTCGACCTGGGCGTCACTCACGGTCCGGGCCGCGGGCCCGTTCGTGCCAGCAGCCGGGGCGCACCAGGCCCGCAAGGTTCGTGCCGCGATCTTCAGCCCCGCGGTGTTCAGCGCGGTGAGGATCGACTCGACGGCGTGACCGACCGCCTTCGTCTGATCGACGAAGGCCACGATCAGCGGTTTCGGGGGTCGAGTTCCCCCGCGAAGAAAATCGTCGCGGACTTCAGAACCTCGTTGACCTCGCGCAGCCGCTTGTTCTCCGCCCGCAGCCTGCGCAGTTCCTCGCGCTCGCCCGTGCTCACGCCCGCGGCCTGGCCGCTGTCGATCTCATGCTGGCTGACCCACCGCCGCACCGACTCCCGTGAGACGCCGAGGGACTCGGCGACCTGGACGTGGACGGCACGCTCGGAGGAGTACTCCGAACGATGCTCCGTCACCAGCCGCACAGCCTGGCTCCGAAGCGTTGAGTCAATCTTCTTGGGCATGACCCCATCCTTCCCTGCTGTCTCACAACTGAGCGGCAGAGAAGTCAGAACGGTTCACTACGCCAAAAGTCGATCAACGGCCCAAGCGGACGCTCCTCTGGACGCACCCCAAGCTCCGCACTCCCGAGGCCGCAGACTGCTGGACGTGGCTCGCGCCACCGACACGACGCGCATCGGTGAGCTTGACTCTGTCGGGGATCTTGGAGTTTCTCGGCGCGGCAGCATGATCAGCGGGCATGCTCGGATGGTTCCGATGACCGATGTAGCTGTCGAGGTGCCCGTTGTCCCTGCGCCCGCGTTCCGGTGAGCATGTACCGTCCCTGACCGCGCGGATCGCGCGGTCGAGCAACCCGGGTGGTACGACGGCGATATGGGTGCGCGATCGGCTGGATGGGCTGTGGTGCGACGAGGACTTCGCCGACTGGTTACCCGCGTGACGGGCGTGCGGGTCTCTCGCCTGCTCAACTGGCCACCGTCTGTGTGCTGCAGTTCCTGCTCGGCCTGTCGGACCGGCAGGCCGCCGAGGCGGTCCGCTGCCGCATCGACTTCAAGTACGCGATGGCCATGGAGCTGGACGACCCCGGCTTCCACCACAGCGTGCTGGCCGACTTCCGCGACCGTCTCGCCGAAGATGACCGTATCGGCAGGCCCCTATCGAGACACACCCCGCCAGCCCGGCACCGACAACGCACCATCCCCGGCCCACAGCCGACACTGCGAAATTCAGACACTCCGGTCAGAGATGTCATGAGTCAGACTCCAGACCCGGGACAGCACCCACCAATCCTCCCGCCCGTCACAGCATTCCCACCTGGAAACAGGGAGCATGCTCAATCCCAGCCCTTGGGGCGTCGTGGAACTGACACCGGCCGATCGTTCGCGACCGATTCGCAACAGGTTGCCGAGCAGTAGTACTGCTCACGGCGGGCACTCGATACGCTCACAGACGCCGCACCCGTATGACCGGTACCTGGTCGGCAGGGGCCTCACCTGTCACATTGCTGTCACCAACAACGTCGGCGCACCTGGACCACCAAGACCAAACCCGCGTGAACGGCGTCGAACTGGACCGCGTGGACGTCAGAAGACGGTTTTGCCTACGTGTGCCATGTGGTACCCAGTGAGGAACCCAGGACCAGGACAGGGGCGTCTTCTGGCCCGTCAACGCGGTATTGCAGGGTGTTCGGTGGTGTCTCGCTCACCCGTCAGACCCTCTCATCTGTCACGACAGCCCCTATGAGCGGGGGGTTGGCTGTAGCTGTCTGACCAGGTGATCCCACTACCGCCCGAGCAGGTCGCGGCCTAGCCTCGCCGGTTCTCTTGGGTACGGCGAGGCTAGGGTTCTCCACATGATGAGGGCTGGGGTCGTTGTGATTCGCGGGTGTTCGCGCGGTCACCCTGCTCGTGGGTGCACCCGGCTGTTGGTGTGGAGGTACTGAGCGGCTCCGTTGGTGAAGTCATAGATCGCGACCGTCTGGGTGTCCTCCAGTGGGTCCGCCGGCGGCATCAGGAAATGCGTGTCGCTCACCGGGAGCAGTTCGTATCTGATGCGGTCCGGTTTCTGGAGGAACTCCGCGTGCATCGGGTCGAGGGCCAAGGTCAGGTACAACTTTCCGCCTTCGGCTGATACCTCGTAGCGGGTGCCAGGGCGCTCGTAGACGCCGATGTATCGCGACGGTTCGAGGTGCAGCGTCGGGTCGGGTTGCGGCAGGTCCGGGATGGTGACTGTGCCGAGATCGGTCAGGATCTCGTTGAACACCTTGCGGTAGAGGCTCTCCCGCGGTCCGCCGTTCGTGAGCATCGCGATGGCGGTGTTCGACTCCGGCAGGATCCGCAGTCGGGCGTTCTGGCCGATCGTGCTGCCATCGCTGGCGTAGACGATTTCGCCGTGCCAGTCGCACACGATGAGACCGAGTGCCCATTGCGGCCCGAACATGTAGGGGTCGGGTACGGGCACCCGCGAGTGCATCATCTCCCGGACGCTTGCGGCCGAGAGGATCTGCTGTCCGTTCGGCTCCCGGCCTTCGTTGAGGAGGACGTGCGCCATTGTGAGCACGTCCCGGATGGTCGAGGTGATGTTGCCGCCGGGGCCGAAGGCGCGTGGCAGGTGGTCCAGCGGGGAAACGATGGGTCCCTCGTCGCGGGATCTGATCAGGTGTCCGGTCGCGGTCCGGGCTTCGTCCACCTGCTCGTGCCAACTGCTCGTACTGGTCAGGCCCATGGGGTCGAAGAGGCGGTGCCGCATGACGTCGTCCCAGGGTTTGCCGTCGAACACTTCCAGGATGCGCGCAAGAATCGCGTACCCCAGCGCCGCGCTGTATCCGTGGGTGTGACCCAGGGGGAAGACCTGCGGCGCGTCGGCGATGTTCGCGACCATGTGCCCGTAGACGTCTTCGTCTTCGCCGGGGTCGCCGTAGGCTTCCTCGATACCGTTGGTGTGGAAGAGCAGGTGACGAGGGGTGACCTTGGCGCTCGCCTCGGGATCGGCGAGGGCGAAACCGGGCAGGTAGGTCCGCACCGGCTCGTCCAGGCTGACTTTTCCCTCGTCGACGAGTTGCATGAAAGCCAGCGTGGTCCAGGTCTTGGTCATCGAGCCGCACTGGTAGACGGTGTCCGTCGTCGCGGGTTCCTGTGTCTCCACGTGTCTGACGCCGGCTGCGAACTCGGCGGTCTCTTCGCCGTGGAGCACGCCGATTGCGGCGCTCGGGATGCCGTATTCCGCCAGGAGCTCGCAGACCCGGGCCTGGATCCGCGGCATGTCGATCGTCATCGCGGGAGACCGACCGCGTTCGCGGCGTCGGCTTCGAAGTACTCCGTCGTGGCGTAGGCCCCGGCGTGCGCCTCGAAGAAGTCCCGGACACCGTCGATGGAATCGTAGGCGATGACGTTCACCGCCTTGATCCCGTCCTTGCTCGCGACCGCCAGCTTCCACTTGGCGCCCTTGGGGAGCGTGGCGTGTGCCTTCTTCAGGCCGCTCCAGAACTGTCCTTCGTCCGAGACCGTCGACACGACCATCACGTGCATCATCGCCGTCCTCCACTTTCCAGGTGAGAAAAAGCTACGTTGCTTTCAGGTTATGGGAACAGAGGTGACATGTAAAACATCCAGGTAGGAGTGGTAAGCGTTGCGCTAGAGGTGCGAGTTAATGCAACGATCTGATTCAGGGCGTTGCATTATGCTGTCGGTGAATGCAAGAGAAGGAGGTGCGCCGGTGCCAGAGGGCAGACTGACCCACGAGGACCGTCAGCGGATCGCGGCGTGGCTGGCCGACGGACTCGGGTACGCCGAAATCGGGCGACGACTCGGCCGACCGACGTCCACGATCAGCCGCGAGGTGGCACGCAACGGCGAGGGCGGCACCTATCAGGCCGACCACGCGCAGCAGTCCGCCGGCCACCGTGCCCGTCAGCGCAAGCCGGCCCGGCCAGCCGAGCCGGTATCCGACGGGCAGCCGACCGAGGAGGCACGCGACTTCGTGGACGAATTCGCAACCCTGCTGGCCGCGACCGGCCTGCCCCGGATGACCGCCCGGGTCTTCGTCTGCCTGCTCGCCGCTGACGCCGACGGGCTGACGGCGGCAGACCTCGTACGTCGACTGCGGGTCAGCCCGGCATCGGTATCCAAGTCCGTCGGCCACCTCGAAGCCATGGGGCTGGTGGTGCGCCAACCAGATCCCGCCGGACGTCGTGAGCGCTACGTCATCGACGATGATGCGTGGCTGCGGGCCTGGCAGACCGACACCGGCGCCCACAACCAGATCGCGACCACCGCACAGCGGGGCATCGAGATCTTCGGTGCCGACACGACAGCCGGCGCCCGGCTCGGCAGGATGGGCCAGTTCTTCGCCCAGCTCAGCGAGCAGATGAGCGGCAGCACCCTCGCAGAGACCGCGGTGCATGACGCACTGACCGTGCTCGCCGCCCTCGCACACGCCGGCCGGCCCCTCACCCTGAGCACACTGGCCGGCGCACTCGACTGGCCCCGGGACCGAACCGCCGCCGCCCTGGACGCGATCCAACAGCAACCGGCCATCGCCGACCCCCTCACCCTGCGGGTCATGAAGCCCCAGACGTATGACCTCACCACGAGACCGGACCGCCTGAGCCCGGCACAACGCGAAGCACTTGAGATGAGACTCCGTGACAAGAATCCGTAATCGCACCGCGCGGCCAGCCGCGCCGTGCGATGCACACAACCACCGGCCCATGGGCCAGCCCCTGACTCCCGGACAATGTGCTGCATAGCCGGGCATGCCCGGCCATCGAGCCACCCAGCCACCGAGCCCGGCGATGCTCGGCATCGGCGGCCGCCGCTCCTGCGGCCCTGCCCCGGGCTCGACGGGCAGGGCCTTTCACCGCCGCAGCCGGTGGCCCCCGCCCGTCGAGCGGGTCGAGTCAGCGTCCCTGGTCGCTGGCGGGCGAGACACGAGAGCGGACGCTCTCACTCCGGTTGGAGGTCCTCGGTAACGCCGAGGGCGGCTTCCACGACCGCTGTAGCGCCCCGGGGCAGCAGGGGGTTTCGCCGACTGGTTGCCTGGTCGGGCGCCGCGTTCTGGGTGCCCGAGCAGGCACTGCCTCGGTTACAGGTACGGGCGGGTGATCAGCTCAATCGCGTGACCGGCGGGGTCCTTGAAGTACACCCCTCGACCGCCGTGCTCGGTGTTGATCTCGCCCGAGCGCTGCATCTGCGGATCGGCCCAGTGATCGATGCCGCGATCGCACAGTCGCTGGTATGCCCGATCGAACAGCTCGTCGTCGAGCAGGAACGCGTAGTGCTGCATCTGGATCTCCACCGGCGGCTCGGCGAACTGAAGAAGCACGCCGTCGGTGAGCTGGATGTTGGTGAACGGGCCCCAGGACGGCGCTTCCGAAAGCTCCAGAAGCTCGCGGAAGAATTGAGCCGACTCGCTGCGGTCTTTGGCGGCGATAATGGTGTGGTTGAAGGTGGCTGGCATGCGGTTGACCTCGCTGTTGTTCGACACGAAATAACGGACTCGTAGTGAACGAGCACTGGGAGGTCCGCGTGCCGAACTGATGGGGTGCCATCTGCGCACCCGCTGTGCGATCAGCCCTCCACCGGGTGGCCAATCTGTGCGTGGCGTAGCGCCGGTCCGGTGTTCACGTCGGCGGACTCTACTTGATCTTGCTGGCTGCGACAACAGGTTGGCGATCGGCTGCTTGTGGTCGCGTCCCATGAAGTGGTGCAGCCGGGCGTGGTCCCGGAACGTGCGGGTGTCTGCCCGGGGCGTGCATCCGCTGACCGGGCATGCTCCCTGAGCAAGGACAGGCCATCGGGCAAGTCTCCCTGGTGAACGGGCGGTTCAACCGGAGGAGCACGCGATGGCCTTGTCCCAGTCTGAGCTGATGCGGCTGCTTGAGTCACTACGTCGGGCCGACGGAGTTGAGCCAATCAGGGTGGTGTGCGAGCGCATCCTGCAGGAGCTGATCCAGGCCAACTCCACGACGAATGGTGGGTCTTCGACCGCCACTACCTCTCCGAAGCCTCCATGGCCGAGCTTTTCACCACCCAGCCAACCCCGCCCGAACCGCAGATCACCCCGCAACCGGAATCGAAACAGCTGCCGTGACTACACCACCCAACGGGACATGACCAAGAGAAGTTGTCGATGGACACGATGGAGCGACCCGTAGGGGGTGCTGCCCGCCGATCCGCTGACCGGGCGCTCGCCGAGCATCAGGCGTCCTGCGGGTACCAGCGCAGTTCCACGGTGTTGCCGTCCGGGTCCCGCACATAGAGGGAGATCGCGGTGCCCCGGGCGCCGAAGCGCTCGCCGGGGCCGTCCACCACAGTGAAGACACCGGAATCGACGACCTGCTGCCAGTCGAGCGGCTCGACCACCAGGCAGATGTGGTCGACGTTGGACCCCTCCGGCCGCCCGTCGGGGGCCTCGACGAGGTCGATGATGGCGCTCGGGCTCACCCGTACGGACGGGAAGGGAACCCTGCCGGCCCGCCACTCCTCCACCCGCACCGGCTCCAGTCCCAGAGGGCCGGTGTAGAAGGCGAGCGAGCGCTCGACGTCGGCGACGTTCAGGACGAGGTGGTCGAAGGCGATCACGCGCATTGGTGTCTCCGCGGGGTCGGGGCGCCGGGGCGCCGGTAGTGGTACGGCGGGGCCGGCGGGCCCAGGACCTCACAGGTCCTGGGCGGTGGCCGGTCGCTGACTACCGTTGGCCCGCCGTTGACTTCAGCATCGCCGAGCATCCATACATCGATCCAACACATGTTTGTCATCCCATCCATCGTGTTTCACGATGGATGAATGGATCTCCAGCAGATGCGCTACGTCCTCGCGGTGGCGGAGACCGCGAGCTTCACCCGTGCCGCCGAGCGGTGCCATGTCGTCCAGTCCGCGCTCAGCCACCAAGTGGCCCGGCTGGAGAAGGAACTGGGCGCCCGGCTGTTCGAGCGGACCAGCCGCCGGGTGCGGCTGACCACCGCGGGAGAGGCGTTCCTGCCCGCCGCCCGCCAGGCCCTGGAAGCGGCCGAGCGGGCCCGGGCGGAGGTGGCGGCGGCCACCGGCGAGATACGGGGCAAGCTGACCGTCGGATCGATCCCCACCGTGACGGCCGTCGATCTCCCGGCGGTCCTGCGGGACTACCGCCAGCGCTACCCCCAGGTACGCATCAGTCTGCGGACCGGCTCCAGCGAGCGGCTGGTCGAGCACGTGCGCGACGGCAGGCTGGACGCGGCATTCCTCGGCGTACCGCCAGGATTCCGGCCGCAGGGCGTCCGTGACCGGCAACTCGCCCACGGGCAGCACGTCGCCGTGGTCGATCCGGGCCACCCGCTGGCGGAGGAGCACGGTGTGGACCTCCGGCAGCTCGTCGACGAGGTCTTCGTGGACTTCGCCGACGGCAGCGCCGCCCGCGCCCAGTCGGACGAGGCGTTCGCCGCGGCCGGACTGCGCCGCGAAGTCGCCTTCGAGGTGTCCGGCGTCGAGCTCATGGCCCGGATGGTCCGCCATGGACTGGGCATCGCCCTGCTTCCCGCGACATTCGCCGCCGAACTGCACGGCCTGCGGAGTGTGCCGGTCACAGACGGGCCGGTGCGGGTGGAGCGCCTCGTCTGGCGCCGATTCACCCCGTCACCCGCGGCCTCCGCCTTCCTCGCCCTGCTGGGCACCGACACGTCGCCCCCAGAAGCATGACCGCCCGTCCGGGCCGTGCACCGAGGGTCCGGCCGGGACGGGCACCCCGCGGGCCGAAGGCGCCAGGACGGCCTGCCACCGCCCCCAGTCGGCCACCGAGAACCGTTCCCTGCCCCGGCCTCGCGTGCAGACCAGGCACAGGAACGCGGCAAGCCAACAGACTCCAAGATCCTCCCGGCTCGACCAGTCTGAACTGAAGCTGCCAAAGGGTCCGAGGAGTCTTCCAGCGCGCAGAGAGGCGCCAGCGAACATCACCGCACCAGCTTCAGCCGTGCATCGAGGTGCTTGGAGACCCGTTGCCGTGTTGCAGGCCGCTAGCCTGTCGGTATGTCAGAGCGTGTCATGCCCGGTCGCACGGACGGCCTGATCACCCTGGGTGCCGCGGACGCTCTGTGGGTCGATTTGACGGCCGACAGTGCTGTGCCGACGGCTTCTGGGGCATTCACCTGCCCTCCTGCCCATGCCCGGGTGGGGTACGTCCTGCTCGGCGGCCGTGCGGTGGCGACGGTGAGGGCGAGCAGCGGTCAGTGGATTGTTCGCGAGGTTGAGGTGCGCCGGGCGGCCACGGAACTGAACGCGGTTGGGCTGGATCGGCAGGACCTGGTCCGCATCGGTCCGTTTCGTGGGGTGCCGAGGCAGGAGGGCCATGAGGAAACGCCGCTGCGTTGGCGTCGGCGCATCGCGCAGGAGCTGGGCGGTCCCGAGCGGGCGGCACGACGTGAAGTGGGCCGGCCGTACCCCCTGGCGGGGATCGACTGGCGGCAGATGCTCGTGGAGCAGACCCGCGACGGGACGCAGCGGACGTGGTGGCTGCCTCGCGCTGTGGTCAGGCTGCTGGATGCGGCCGAGCACGCCGAAACGCAGTGGGCGCACGCCGCGCGGACCCGCCGGGCAGGCGCTGCCGTCACCGAGCCGCCCTCCCTCCCTAGGCAGGCCCGAGACGTCGACGGTCGGCAGACGATGAGCCCCGAGGGCCCCACCGTCTCACTGCGCCCGTACTACGGGGAGTTGGAGGGCCGGCTGTACTCGGTGCTCAGCCGGAAGTCCGGTACCTCCCGCAGGGTGGCCGGGTGGGTGTGCGCCGTCTGCGGCACTGCGCCCGCCACCGTGCTCGACCACTGCCACGAACACGGCTACGTCCGCGCCCCCGTCTGCCAGTCGTGCAACACACAAGAGCGCCCCGACCACCTGTACAGCAACGACATCCGCGTGGCCAACCACTACACACGCCTCTTCGACACCGACACCGACGACTGGCTCCGCCACTGGCACCGCTGCCCCGGCTGCCGCGCACGCACGACCCTCCCGTTGCCGCACCTCGCCGCGTGGACCGCCCACATAGCCTGCCGGTCGCTGCGCCCGACCCACCGCGCCTCCCGCGGGCGCAAGCCCTGCGGTGTGCTGCGCGTGTCCTGGACGGGCAGTCAGAACGCGCCCCGTTCCTGCCTGCTCACGGTCGCCGTCGACTTCTGCCCCTCCGGCGAACACCGTGTCCTGGCACAAGTCCCCTACCGCGAAGCCGCCGAGCGGTTTCGCGTCTGGCTGACCGAGACGGCCCCTGCCGTGGCCGCCGCGGCCGGCCCCGACCGCCTGGACGGCCTCCCCGCCCAGTCCCGGCCCGTCATCGCGGACACCAGCGGCGAGGGCCTCGCACTGTTCTGAGCGAGCACCGGGAGACCCGACACCCCCACGCCACCTCGCAGCTCCTGGCCCCCGACACGGTCACCCCGCACATCCCAGCGAAATGCGCAGCAGAGCCCGAAAGCCGACGTTCAAGGCATCGATGCCAAGCCACAGTCGACCGCTGCAGCGCACCCATCCCCCGCAGACAGAGCCCCCGCCTACACGAGCCGACGGGGGCTCACATTAGCCACAGCGGTCTCATGCGTGTCACCAACTGTGTCGACGCACCTGAACCACAAGGCCCTGACCAGGACAAACGCTCCCGGCCTGGACCAGGTGGGAGTGTCATGAATCAGGTGTGTTCCTCCCCGAAGGAGTCACCTGATGAATACGACGACTGATCACCTGATCGAGGCCGGGGGCGGCGTGTCGC
>NZ_JBSGZO010000252.1:0-12456 GCF_053611045.1 Streptomyces sp. NPDC054841
CCCTCGGCCTCTTGGTGTCGGGTTGGTGTCGAGTTGGGTCACATGGCGATGTCGGCCGGCCTGTGGGTGTGGCTCTCCACATCGGCGGCGGCTCGGCCCACAAGCTCGTGGGCCAGTTCGGAGCAGGCGCGGGCCGCTGCGAGTTCCTCGCCTATCTTCGCGTCCGGGGTGTCGCCGGGGCTACGCCTGGCTACTCCCTTGCCCTGGACGCCGGGGGCATTTTCCCCGCTGAGCGAGGCTTTACAGGCGGTCCGGGTTCCGTCTTCCTCGAACGACAAGTCGATGTTCCAGTGTTGCGTCATGACGGGTCACCTTCGCCGTACGGTTCCGTCAGCCCCTGCGTGCGGGGCATCGTGGCGTTACTTGATGGGATGTGCCTGCTCCACCAGGTCCTTGAACTGGTGGAGGTCCTCCCGGACGGTCCGTTCGATGGCGGAGGACTGGGCAAAGCCCTTGGGCCCCCCGAAGGCATTGTGCGCCTCGGCGGGGTCGTACTCCATGCGCAGCTGCATCCTGGTGTGGGTCGCGTCGATGGGGAGGAGCGATACGGAGCCGCTCAGGTGCGGGCCCTCCGTGGTTCTCCAGGTCATCGTCTCGTTGGGGCGGAGGTCATCGGTGGCAGCCTCGATCCCGCGGGCCGTGCCGCCGCCGCCCTCCAGGTCCATGTGTACGCCGGTGGTGCCTTCGCGCCGGGCTTCCCGTACGCCTCCGACGAACCGTGGATAGTCCTCGACCTGGTGCAAATGGTCCCAGACCACGTCACCGGGTGCCGTGATGTCGATCTGTTCCTCGAGCGTGGGCATAACGGTCTCCCTACCTCTTACTCCAGGGTGCGTTCCGCGGCCCGTCATCGCAACGGATCCGGCTGTCCGGAAGGCGGCCCAGTCCACGGATGCGCTGGTCGCTGCGGCCTCCTCCTCGGTCGCCACATCCCCGTCGCCCACCGGTCCGACCGTGCCCGGCCGCGGCCGGGCGAGGACCCGGACGACGGGGACCCGGGCGACGAGGATCCGGGCGACGAGGATCGGGGCGACGAGGATCCGGACGAGGACCCGGGGGACGAGGACCATTCCCGGGGCCGCCCGCCGCGGGGGACGGACAAGGCGGTGGCCACCGGGAATGGCCGGCTGCGGCGGGCGGGGGCTGAATTCCGGCCGCCGCAGGTCCACGGGTGGCCGTAACCGAACTGGATTACGCCTGTTACGGAATCATGAAGGAATGGAGAGGCGAATTCCGGGTGACGTCAGACCGCTTTCTTGATGAGCTTTCCGTCCGCCGCGATCACGAACCACTCGCCGTCCAGGCCCTGCCCGTTGAGGTCACCGGGCGTCGTGTCGCCGACGTAGTAGTAGAGCGGCCAGTCCCCGTACGTCGCCTGCTCCGCACCCTCGCCGAGTTTGATCTCCTTCAGCAGGGAGGCGGTGGTGCCGCTGCCGGCCGTGACGTCCTCGGCCGAGGTGAGGGCCGGCCAGACCGCGATGCAGTCGTCGTCGCAGGCGCTCGCGGCGCCGGGCTTGTCCTTGGCGAATCCGTACAGCGTACGGCCCGAATCGTCGACCAGGATCCGGCCGAGCGGGGAGTCCGCGATCTTGACGGAGGCGGCGGTCCTGGCGGGCTTGGCGGGCTTGCCCGCGGACGCGTCCGCGGGCTCGTCGGACCCGCCGCAGGCGGTCAGCGCGAGCAGGGCGAGCGTGGCCGCCGGAGCGGCGAGGAGCGTCGTCTTGGTACGGGCGCTGCGCATGGTGATCCCCCGGTTCGGTGTGTGTGGCTACGCAGGGTTGTACGGCGGCAACTGACCCGCGGTTCAATCGAATTAAAGAGATTTTCTATTGAACAACCGCGAGCCGCGGCGCGTACTTCCCGGCGACCGACTCTATGCGAGTCGGCCTCAACGGGAGGATGAGAACAATGCAGAAGCGATTTCTCGCGGTGACGGCAGCGGCAATTGTTATCGGTGTTGCGGGTGTTACTCCGGCGATCGCGCACGGCGGGCATGACAGCCATGGTTCGGGGGCGGGGGGCGGAGGTACGAAGACGGGCAACGCCGCCACGTTCACCACGCCGGCCGCCGGCAAGGCGGTGACCCTGGCCGCCGAGCTCTCCGGCGCCAACGAGGTGCCCGTGCAGGGCGGGCCCGCGGTGAACGACCCGGACGGCAAGGCGATCGCCCTGGTGAAGGTGAAGGGCGACCGGGTCACGTTCGCACTGCAGTGGAAGGGCTTCGTGCCGAGCCTCGGCCATATCCACGAGGGCGTCGCCGGGAAGAACGGGGCGGTGAAGGTGCCGCTGTTCGGCACCGCGATGCCCGACACGGTGCACTCGGCGGCCGGGCAGGTCGCGGTCACCGACGCAAAGCTCGCAGAGAGCATCCGTACCAACCCCGCCGGCTTCTACGTCAACCTGCACAGCGCGGAGTTCCCGGGCGGGGCGGTGCGCGGCCAGCTGAAGCCGCTCAAGCGGAACATCAACCCGCTGGAAATCATCAAGGGCGGCAAGCTGCGGGCGCTCGCCAACGGCGGCCAGGAGGTCCCGAAGAACGACGCGTCGAAGGTCGGCGACCCGGACGGGCACGCGGTCACGTTCCTGCACCCGAAGGGCACGGCCGTGGACTACTCCTTCGCCTGGGTCAACATCCAGAGCCCGTCGAAGGGCCACGTCCACAAGGGCAAGTTCGGCAAGAACGGCGACGTCGTCTTCGACTTCTTCAACCGGCCGGTGCCGGACGGGATCTTCGCCGTCAGCGGGCGGCTGGCGGGGCAGAACCCGGACGTGGTGAAGCGGGTCCGGGAGAACCCGCGCAACTACTACTCCAACATCCACACGGCGGAGTTCCCTGACGGGGCCGTGCGCGGGCAGTTCTTCCACTGACGGCGGGTGCGCGCGCTGCACGGTGCGCGGCGGGCGCTCTGCGGGTGCGCGCTGTGCGGTGCGCGGGAGGCGGTGCGCGGGGAGGCGGCGGGCGGGGAGGCGGCGGGCGCTCTGCGGGGTGCGCGCCGTGCGGTGCGCGGGAGGCGGTGCGCGGGGAGGCGGCGGGCGGGGAGGCGGCGGGCGCTCTGCGGGGTGCGCGCCGTGCGGGAGGCGGTGGGCGGTGGGCGCAGGTCAGGGTCTGGCGCAGGTCAGGGCCCGGCCCGCGCCCGGCTCCTGCCCGGCCTCGGCCCGGCTCCTGGCCACCGAACCCCCTCGTTAGGCTCAAGCCAGTCCAAGACCGAACGAAGGGCGGCAATCATGGCGAGGATTCCGGCAGCGGCAGTCGCGGCGAGCGGCCTCATCGGGGGCTACGCCGTCGCCCGGTGGACCAAGAAGCGGCCGCTCGGCGGGGTCGCGCTGGCCACCGCCGGGGCCGTCGCCGCACGGCAGTGGCAGCAGGAGGCCGGGGGGAAGGCCGCGGCCGGGCTGAGTGCGGCGTACGTGGCCGCGTTCGCCGGGTCGCATCCGCTGGCCAAGAAGGTGGGGGCGTGGCCTGCTGTGTTCACCGTGGCGGGTGGGGTGGCGCTCGCGTCGTGGGCCGTCACCCGTCGGGCGGCCTGAGCGAACCGCTCCACACGGGATTGAACGGGGGCGGGGGCCCGTACGTACGTATGGGCAACTCCCCCATGGTGGCTGGGCGCGTAACCGGACGACAGGGTCCGGTCTACGCGCCCAGCACTTTTTCACGCACCCAGCGCATGCGCGACCGTATAGATCAGCAGACCTGCCAGCGCGCCGACGACCGTGCCGTTGATACGGATGAACTGCAGGTCACGGCCGATGTGTGCCTCGATCTTGCGCGAGGTGTGCTCGGCGTCCCAGCTCGCCACGGTGTCGCTGATGAGGGACGTGATCTCCTCGCGGTACGTCGTGACGACGTAGACCGCGGCGTCCTCGACCCAGCCCTCCAGCTTCTGCTGCATCCGGCCGTCCGTCGCCAGTCGGGCGCCGAACGACATGAGGGACGCGCGGGCGCGCAGGCGCAGCTCACTGCGCTCGTCCTCGGCGGCCGAGATGATCATGGCGCGTACGGAGGACCATGCGGAGGCGATGATGTCCTGCACCTCGGTGCGGGACAGCATGTCCGACTTCATGCGCTCCACCCGCACGCGGGTGTCCGTGTCGGCCTGGAGGTCGGACGCGAAGTCGGCGAGGAACCGGTCGATCGCGCCGCGCGCCGGGTGGGCGGGCATGTCCCGCATCTCCGTGACGAAGCGGAGCAGCTCCTTGTAGACGCGCTCGCCGACCTTCCGGTCGACGAAACGCGGGGTCCAGCCGGGGGCGCCGCCCTGGACCGCGTCCATGACGGAGTCGCCGTGCTCGACCAGCCAGTCGGCGGCGCGGGCGCAGATCAGGTCGACGGCGCGGTGGTGGGCGCCGTCCGCGACCACCTTGTCGAGGGTCTTGCCTATGCCGGGCGCGATCTCGACGGCCTCGGCGCGGCGTGTGATCGCCTCGCCGACGACCGCCTGGACGTCGGAGTCCCGGAGGACGGTGAGCGCGCCGCGCAGGGCGGTCGACAGCTCGGCGGTGACCCGGTCGGCGTGCGCGGGCTCAGCGAGCCAGGCGCCGAGCCGTCCGCCGAGGGAGAGGCCGCTCAGGCGGGCCCGGACGACCTCACCGGAGAGGAAGTTCTCGCCGACGAACGAGCCGAGGGACGAGCCGAACTGGTCCTTCTTGGTGGGGATGATCGCGGTGTGCGGGATGGGGATGCCGAGGGGGTGCTTGAACAGTGCGGTGACCGCGAACCAGTCGGCGAGCGCGCCGACCATGCCGGCTTCGGCGGCCGCGGCGACGTAGCCGGGCCAGCCGTCGATTCCGGAGTTCTTCGCCCAGGTGGCGAGCGTGAAGATCAGCGCGACGAGCAGGAGCAGACCGGTGGCCATCGACTTCATCCGGCGAACGCCGCGGCGTTTCTCCTCGTCGGCGGCGGTGTACGCGAACGAGGCGAGGGGGGCGGGGCGGGTGCCTCCGGCGGCCGTCGGGGAGGTGGCTGCCGGGCGGGTGCGGCCTGTCGGGCCTCGGCGGGTTCCGCCGACGATGCTCCCGCCGCTGTCACGCACCTCGCCGTCGGCTGTGGCGCCTGCCGCGCTTCCGGCTACCCGGCCGGTCCCGGCTCCGGCACCTCCGGCCGCCCGGCCGGTCCCACGTGCTGCGCTATTGGCCGCTGTCATGTCCGTGTCGCCTGCCGGGCCATTGGCCGTGCCTCCGCCGGGCCGGGCAACGCCGGAGCCGGTGCCGCCTCCCGGTGAGCCCGCGACCCCACCAGGACCGGCGGCCGCAGCCGGGGCAGCGAAAGCCCCCGACCCGAGCCCAGCCTCCTGCGCGGCACCGGACGCCCCCGACCCGAGCCCAGCCTCCTGCGCGGCCGACTGGTCAGGACTCCCGGACACCCCGTCCCGCCCAGCCGCCGCCGGCACACCGGCGAAGCCCGCGCCACGGTCCTGACGCTCCGGACCCGCGGCCCCACCAGGCCCCGACGTGCCCGGGGCATCGGACATCCCCGACCCGAGCCCAGCCTCCTGCGCAGCTGACTGGTCAGGACTCCCGGACGACCCGTTCCGCCCGGCCGCCGCCGGGGCAGCGGACGCCCCCGACCCGAGCCCAGGCCTCTGCGCGGCGCCGGACGCCACCGTCCCGGGCTCGTTCGCCGCCGGCGGGCCGGGCTCTCCGGGGACCCTCTGGGGATCCGGATTGGCGCGATCCGTTCTTTTCATCCGCTCCACCCGTCCGCGTACGTATCGTCCCTTCCCTATCTGACCTACTCCTGGGACGCACGTCGAGTTCCCACGGCCGCGTGGCAGGCGGACGTGGAAGTGGGAACGGCGGGCGCGGCGGGCGCGCTACTCGAGCTCGCCCCGCGCCTCCGCGCCGCGCTCGCCCTTCTCCAGGCGTGCACGGCGGCGGGCCTCCTTCAGCCGCAGCTTGTCGGCCTTGCGCATCTTGCGCTCCACGCCGACGCCGCCCATCAGGGCGAAGCCGGTGATCACCACGCGGGGCGAGCCCGGTGCGATAACGGCCTCGTCCACGTCTTTCTCGTCGAAGCCGCCCATGAAGCCGAAGCCCTTGACCTCGACGTGCAGCTCCGGGGGAACGGTGACCTGGATGCCACCCATGAGCGTGAAGCAGCGGATCACGATCTCGCGGTCCTCGAAGTTCGCATCCCGCAGATCGATCTCGCCGCCGCCCTGGAGTGCGACAGCGGTGAAAGTACGACCGACGGTCCACGTGCCCCTGCGCATGAACCCGCTCCAGAAGGCGAACGCCCCCGTGGACGTGGGTGGTTGACCCACACGCCGGGACCAGTCCACGGCACCGTCTGCTGCGGGTACGGCGGCGAGCGGCGCTGCCGAGCTGCCTCCCGGTGCGGGGAGATCCCGTACCAGCGGCTCCAACTCCCCACGCGTACGCGCCTTGTACGTGGCGTCCAGGCGCTCCTCGAACTCCTCCATGTCGAGTCGCCCCTCGGCCACCGCGTCGCGCAGCCGCTCGGCGATCTGCTCCCGCTCGGCGTCGGAGGCCCGCATTTCCGGAAGATCGCTCGTCATACGGTCAGCCTAGTCAATCCGAGTTTCCATCGCCGCACCTACAGCGCCCACAGCACCCACAGCACCGACTGCGGACGCCGCCCGCGTCGCGCGCCTCACCGGCTGGACTCACCGCTGTCGCTCGGTCGGTGCTGTCGCTCGGTCGGTGCGGTCGACCAGGCCGACATCGGGAACCGTCCTTCGCCCCCGGGCGTGATCCGTAGCACTGGCTTCGGTCAGCGATGGGGCAAGGGTACGAGCTGCTCCAGGTCTCAAGCGCCACGGGCCGCGCGGCTGCCCGGCCGGTCCTCCATGCGATACAGCATCTTCGCGATCACCGCCTCGATGTCCGGCTCCCGCACCGACAGATCCATCAGCGGATACTCCGCCGCGATCGCGGCCACGATCGGCGCCGCCGACTCCGCCGCGGGGAACGACAGCCACTGCCGCGGCCCCTCGACCCGTACCGTCCGCGCCCCGGCCACCGCGATCGGCGGCAGCGGCCGCTCCAGGTCCACCACCAGCGTCCGCTCGCTCGCCCCCACCTCGTGCAGCCCCGCCAGCGCGCCGTCGTACATCAGCCGCCCGTGGTCGATGACCATGACCCGCTTGCACAGCTGCTCGATGTCGGTCAGATCGTGCGTCGTCAGCAGCACGGTCGTCGCGCGCTCGGCATTCAGGTTCCGCAGGAACTCCCGCACCTTCGCCTTCGACATCACATCGAGGCCGATCGTCGGCTCGTCGAGGTAGAGCACCTCGGGGTCGTGCAGCAGCGCCGCCGCGATGTCGCCGCGCATGCGCTGCCCGAGCGACAGCTGCCGTACGGGTACGTTCAGCAGCTCGCCCAGGTCCAGCAGTTCCACGCACCGCTCCAGGTTCTCCCGGTAGCGCGCGCCGGGGATCCGGTACATGCGGTGGACCAGGCGGTACGAGTCGATCAGCGGCAGGTCCCACCACAGCGTCGTGCGCTGCCCGAAGACCACGCCGATGCGCTGCGCCAGCCGGGTCCGCTCGCGCGACGGGTCGATGCCGGCGACGCGCAGCCGTCCGCCGCTCGGCGTGAGAATGCCCGTCAGCATCTTGATGGTGGTGGACTTTCCGGCGCCGTTCGGGCCGATGTAGCCGACCATCTCGCCGCGCGGCACCCGGAAGGTGATGCCGTCGACCGCCCGTACCTGCGTCTTCTCGCGGCGCAGCAGGCCTGTCCTGCGCCGTACGTCGAAGACCTTCTCCACCCCGTCGAGTTCGATGAAGTCCTCGACGGAGTCGCCGACGGAGGCGACGACAGAGACGTCCACGGCGTCGTCCACGGCGCCGTCGGCGGCGTCCTCGGCGGTGTCGTTGATGAAGTCCATGACGCGTCAGCTCCCCGTGCTCCGGTACGAACGAAGGCCGGCCCGCCAGGCCAGTCCGGCGAGCACGCAGCACACCGCCGCGACGAGCGGCGGCGCGAACGCCAGCAGGCGCGGCAGGTCAAGCGGATAGGGCTGCCCCAGGACGTACAGCGCGGGCAGCCAGTTGACGAAGGCGAGCGGTACGACGAAGGTCACGCCCCGCACCAGGTCCTTCGCGAAGATTGTCGGCGGGTACTGCAGCAGCGTGTTGCCGCCGTACGTGAAGGAGTTCTGCACCTCCGCGGCGTCCTGCGCGACGAACTGGAACGCCGCGCCCGCCACGAACATCGACGCGAAGATCGCCGCGCCGCTGAGCACCATCATCGGCACCATGGCGACCCGCAGCGGCGTCCACGCGATGTCCAGCACGAGCAGCGCGTAGCCGAGCACCAGCAGACCCTGGGTGATCCGGCCGAGCCGGCGCAGCGCGAAACGGTCCGCCGCCACCTGCGCGAGCACCGGGGCGGGCCGCACCAGCAGGGTGTCCAGCGTGCCGTCGCGCACCCGCCGCCCCAGCCGGTCCATCGACCCCATGACCAGGTCGGCCAGGCCGAAGGCGGTGCCGGCCGCGCCGTACAGGAAGGCGACTTCGGGCAGGCTGTACCCGCCGAGCGCGTCCACATGCGCGAACATCAGCAGAATCACGACGAAGTCGAACGACGTCGCCGCGAAGTTCCCGAACGCCGTCATCGCGAAGGACGCGCGGTACGTCATCGTCGAGCGCATCCACATCACGGCGATGAGGACATAGGCCCGCAGCCCGCCTCGCAGTCCGCCCGGCGGCACGTTTCGCAGCCCGCCCGGCGGCACGTTTCGCAGCCCGCCTCGCAGCCCGCCCGGCGGCACGTTTCGCAGCCTCCGCACCACCCCCGGCCGCTCCCGCTCAGCCACCCTGGACCACCACCCTCCTCGTCGCGGCCGACTGCAGCAGCCGCCCGGCGCCCAGCAGTGCCACCGCCCACCCGGCCTGGAAGGCGTACGCCTCGGCCAGCCCCCAACCCCGGTACTTGCCCAGGAGAACGTCCACCGGGACCTGGAGCAGTGAGGACCAGGGCAGAAGGCGGGCCAGATCGCCGAGCGCGCCGGGGAAGAGGGTGAGCGGCAGCAGCATCCCCGAGAAGAACAGCCCGGCCAGCCAGGTGATCTGCATGACGCCCGCGCCGTCCATCAGCCAGAACGCCGACAGCGCGACCAGATAGCGCACCGCGAAGCTCACCACCACCCCGAGGGTCACGGCGAGCAGGAAGGCCGGCCAGGCGAGCGGGGAGACGGGCAGCGCGAGATCGAAGGCGAGGCCGCCGAGCAGCATCGGCACCACACCGCGGCCGAGCAGATGGAACGCGGCGCGGCCCAAGTCGCCCGCCAGCCACCACAGTTGGAGATCGACGGGCCGGTAGAGATCGATGGCGATGTCGCCGGTACGGATCCGCTCGATCAGCTCGTCCTCGAAACCGCCGCCCATCATGGCGCAGGTCATCAGTAGAGCCTGACCCAGCCACACATAGGTCAGCGCCTCGGAGAGGTCGTAGCCGCCGAGCTGCGGCCGCTCATCCCATAGGGCGATATAGGTGTACGCCATGATGAAGCCGAAAACGGTGTTGGTGAACACTCCTGCCGCCGTCGCCACTCGGTACGTCGCATAGCGCCGGAATCCACCTGCCGCAACGACCGCGTAGAGCCTCACAACAGCCCCTCCTCCCAGCGCACATGTCGAAACGCACCAAAGCGCCCGACCCTAGCCGAGCGGAACTGGCCGCCGCGACCGTATTCCGAGCGGGGGTCCGGGGGTTAGCAGGGCGAGAAGTGCAGTATGGGCACACCAAGCGAATCGCCCGAAATGACACCGTTACTCCGGAGGGAGACCTCCGGTCGGGGCCGAGGAGTCTCCACAGACATGAGCGACGAGCCACAGGAGCAGCGCTGGGATCCGCGGGATCCGACGATGGTCGGACCCACGCCCAGCCGGCCGGGCGATGTGGGCGACAGGGGCGGAACAGGTGGCAGGTTCGGCGAGGGTGGCGTTGGCGGCGTAGGCGGCGTAGGCGACCTGGGCGACGTAGGCACAAGAACCCGCCCGAGGCGCACCGGCTGGCGCCGGGCGATCCCCACCTGGCGGATGGCGCTCGGGGCGTTCCTGCTGTTCGCGCTGGCCCTGATCGGCGGCTTCCTCGCCGGCTACATGCTCGTCGACATCCCGCCCGCCAACTCCGCGGCCACCGCCCAGTCCAATGTCTACCTCTACAAGGACGGCACCCAGATCGTCCGCGACGGCGAGGTCAACCGGGAGAACATCCAGCTCGCCCAGGTCCCGCGCACCGTCCAGCACGCGGTACTCGCGGCCGAGGACCGCGACTTCTACTCCGAGCGGGCCGTCGACCCGCTGGCGATGGTCCGCGCCGCCTGGAACACCGTCACCGGCAAGGGCAGACAGTCGGGTTCCACGATCACCCAGCAATACGTCAAGAACTACTACCTGGGGCAGGAGCAGACGGTCACCCGAAAGGTGAAGGAGTTCTTCATCGCGATCAAGCTCGACCGCGAGGAGAGCAAGTCCGACATCCTGGAGGGCTACCTCAACACCAGCTACTTCGGACGCAACGCGTACGGCATCCAGGCCGCCGCGCACGCGTACTACGGCAAGGACATCGACGAGATCGGCACCGCCGAGGGCGCGTACCTCGCCTCACTGCTCAACGCCCCCAGCGCGTACGACGTCGCCACCCACCCCGAGAACCTGCCCAAGGCGCTCGCGCGCTGGAACTACACCCTCGACGGCATGGTGAAGGAGCAATGGCTGCCCGCCTCCGAGCGGACCGCCCTGACGTTCCCGACACCGCACACCGCGCGGCCCGCGACCGGGCTGTCCGGACAGCGCGGCTATGTCGTCCAGGCCGTCGAGGACTGGCTCACCAACAACAGGATCATCGACGAGAACACCCTGGCGCACGGCGGCTACCGGATCACCACCACGCTGGAGAAGGGGAAGCAGGACGCCTTCGCCGCAGCCGTCGACAAGCATGTGATGGCCCACCGTCGCGACGGCACCCGGCCCGCCGACCGGAACGTCCGCGTCGGCGGCGCCTCCATCGACCCGGCCACCGGCAAGGTCGTCGCCATGTACGGCGGCATCGACTACACCAAGCAGTACGTCAACAACGCCACGCGCCGCGACTACCAGGTCGGCTCCACCTTCAAGCCGTTCGTCCTCACCGCCGCGATCGAGAACGGCTCCTCGACCCAGGACGGCCGCCGCATCACTCCCAGCACGGTCTACGACGGGACCGACCGGCGCGAGGTGGTGGGTGCCTACGGACCGGTCGGCTACGCCCCGGAGAACGAGGACAACATCTCGTACGGTCACATCAGCGTCCGCGACGCCACGGACGCGTCGGTCAACGCGGTGTACGCGCAGATGGCCCAGGACGTACGGCCCAGCAGGGTGCGGGAGACCGCGATCGCGCTCGGCGTCCCGAAGAACACCCCCGATCTGACCGCGACCCCGTCCATCGCGCTCGGTGTGGCCACCGCGAGCGTCCTCGACATGGCGGAGGCGTACGCGACGCTCGCCAACCACGGCAGGCACGGCAGATACACGCTCGTCGAGAGCATCAGCAAGGACGGCACGGAGATCGAGCTGCCCGACGCGCCGATCAGGCAGGCCGTCAGCCGGGAGGCCGCCGACACCACCACGGCCGTGCTGCGAAGCGTGGTCGAGAAGGGCACCGGCATGGCGGCGCTGTCCGCCGGCCGGCCTGCCGCCGGAAAGACCGGGACCGCGGAGGGCGACAAGGCGGCCTGGTTCGCGGGCTACACCCCGGATCTGGCCACCGTCGTCGCCGTCATGGGCCAGGACCCCGACACCGGCGTACAGAAACCTCTGTACGGGGCGCTGGGGCTGGCACGGATCAACGGTGGCGGGGCGCCCGCCCGGATCTGGGGCCAGTTCACGGCTGCGGCGCTGACGGGCAGGGAGGTGAAGGACTTCGACCTCACGCCCACGGAGGGCTCGGACGAGGAACTGTCCCCGCCGGACGAGCCGGACGAGTCAGACGAGTCGGATGAGTCGGACGACGACTCGTCGGCATCCCCGGACACCACGGGCCCGACCGAGGACGGCCGGACGGAGGGCCCGGCGACCGGCGGCGCGTCCACGGACGGTGGCGGGACGGACGGCGGGCCGTCGACGGGAAGCCCGACGACCGGCGGGACCACCACAGGGCCGTCAAGCGGCGGCACCACGACGGGCGGGGCCACGAACGGTGGCAGGACGGACGGCGGTTCGACCAACGGAGGGCCGTCCGACGGCGGCACCGACGGCGATACGGACAACCCGGGCGGGCCCGGCGGATGGGACGTCGTCCCCCGCCGCCTGTGAGTGCCACGGGGCCGCCGCAGGGTGACGAGCGACCGCCGCAGGGCGCCTGGTGCACACCAGTGCCTCGGATGCCGGGTGCCCACAAGCGCCTGGGGCGCCTAGGGCGTGTTGCGAAAGTAGCGCCGTCCGCCCGAAGGGCGGGGCCCGCGGCGTCTGGTGCGTGCGATCGCAAGGCGGAGGATCATCCTCGTAC
>NZ_JBSGZO010000253.1:0-12395 GCF_053611045.1 Streptomyces sp. NPDC054841
GTCCGGCACAGTGGGCCGCCCGGAAGCCTTCGGTGGAGGCCGGGACCGCCGCCGACCCGAGCGGCGTGATCACCCTGCTCGTCGGCTCCGACACCACCGGCGGCTCGCCGGTCGGCTACCGTCCCACCTCTTCCGGCGTCGGGCGTCGGTCCTGGCGGGCCCTCAGCCGTCGAGCCTGAGCACGAACTCCTCGGTCTCCTCGCCGCGCGCATGGGCGAAGCCGCGGTCCCTGCCGGTGATCGTGAAGCCGCACTTGGCCAGGACGCGCAGCGAGCCCGCGTTGTCGGTGGCGGCCCGCGCGTACAGCGGGCGCTCCGGTACGAGTGCGAGCAGCTCGCGCAGCGCCGCGGTGGCCACGCCGCGCCCCCAGTGGGCGCGGTCGATCCAGTACGTCACCTCGCGCTCGCCGGGCGGCCCGTACACGGCGGCATGACCGGCCACCACGCCGTCGACGAGCACCGTGCGATTGACGGCGTCGGAGGGGAGGATCCGGGCCCAGAGGGCGTCGAAGCGGGCCCGGTCGGTGGGATCCTCGGAGGTGAAGGCGGCCATCCGCGCGGCCTCGGGATCCTGCCCCAGCACGAAGAAGACATCGAGGTCCTGCTCCTGGACCTCCCGGAGAGTGACCGTCATCAGAGCCTCCGCGTGGCCAGCGTCAGCCGGTCCCGCGCGTCGAACAGCGCGTCCTTGATCATCTGCTCGTGGGCCGGGGTCAGCCGCGCCACCGGCACCGAGCAGCTGATCGCGTCCCGCGCCGGCGTCCGGTACGGGATGGCGACGCCGAAGCAGCGCAGCCCCAGCGTGTTCTCCTCGCGGTCCACGGCGTAGCCCTGCTCGCGGATCTGCCGCAGCTCCTCGATGAGCTGCTCCCGGTCGGTGACGGTGTGCTCGGTCAGCGCGGGCAGTGTCTCCGGCAGCATCTTGCGCACCTGCTCGTCGCTGTGGGTGGCGAGCAGCGCCTTGCCGAGCGAGGTGGAGTGGGCGGGCAGCCGGCGGCCGACGCGGGTGAAGGGGCGCAGATAGTGCTGGGACTGGCGGGTGGCCAGATACACGACGTTCGTACCGTCGAGGCGGGCCAGGTGGATCGTCTCCGTGGTGTCGTCCGAGAGCCGGTCGAGGGTGGGCCGGGCCGCCGCGACGACCTCGTCGCCGTCGATGTACGAGGTACCGACGAGCAGGGCGCGTACGCCGATGCCGTACCGCGTGCCCGTCGCGTCCGTCTCCACCCAGCCCAGCTCGACAAGGGTGCGCAGCAGCATGTAGAGACTGGACTTGGGATAGCCGACGGCTTCCTGGACGGCAGCGAGCGAATGCATACCGGGGCGTCCCGCGAAGTATTCGAGCAGCTCCACGGTTCGCACCGCGGACTTGACCTGTGCCCCACCCTGCTCGGCAGTTGCCATGGCCTTCACCCTTCTTGACCGCGCAGAACGCCCGGAAATAGAGTCCCCACATCCCATGGTATTCACCAGTGGGAACTCTGTTCAGAATACCGAACAACTCCGGAAGGAAGCCGCGGTGGGAGCAGCACCAGTCTGGAGTGTGGACCCCCGAACCGGGAAGCCGCGTGAGCAGGTCGCGGTCGAGGCCACGGCCGAGGAGGTCGACCGGGCGGTACGCGCGGCGGAGGCCGCCCGCCCCGCACTCGCCGACCGTACGGTACGCGCCGCGCTCCTGCGTACGGCCGCGGACCTCCTCGACGAGGCGGGCGAGTACGTCATCGAGGCCGCCGACGCCGAGACCGCCCTCGGGCCGACCCGGCTCACCGGCGAACTCGCCAGGACCACCGCCCAGTTGCGGGCCTTCGCCGATGTCGTCGACGAAGGCGCCTTCCTCGACATCCGCATCGACCACGCGGACGCCGGGCGCACCCCGCCGTGGCCCGATCTGCGCCGCTGGAAGATCCCGCTCGGCGTCGTCGCGGTCTACGCCGCGAGCAACTTCCCGCTCGCCTTCTCGGTGCCGGGCGGCGACACCGCGAGCGCACTCGCCGCGGGCTGCCCCGTCGTCGTCAAGGCCCACCCCGACCATCCGGCCACCTCCGAACTCTGCGCGTCCGCGCTGCGCAGGGCCGCCCAGCGGCTCGGACTCCCCGAGGACGTCGTGGTCCTGGTGCACGGCTTCGACGCGGGCCTGGAGCTCGTACGCCACCCGCTGGTCGCCGCCGCCGGCTTCACCGGTTCGGTACGCGGCGGACGCGCCCTCTTCGACGCGGCGGCCGCCCGGCCCGCGCCCATCCCCTTCCACGGCGAACTCGGCTCCCTCAACCCGGTCGTGATCACCGAGGCCGCGGCCGCCGAGCGGGCCGAGGCGATCGGCGCCGGCCTGGCCGGCTCGATGACTCTGGGGGAGGGGCAGTTCTGCACCAAGCCCGGCTTCGTCCTCGCCCCGGCGGGGGACGCGGGCGACCGCCTGCTGAAGTCCCTCACCGCGGCCGTGAGCGAGACCGAGCCCGGCGTGATGCTCGACCACCGGATGCGGGACGCCTTCGTCGCGGGCGTCACCGAGCGGGCCGCACTGGACGGCGTCGACGCGCCCGTCACCCCCGGCGCGGGCGGGGAGCACACCGTGAGCGCCGGCTTCCTGACCGTACCGGCGCAGCGGCTGGCCGCCGAAGGGCCGCACGATCTGCTGCTGGAGGAGTGCTTCGGGCCCGTCACCGTGGTCGCCCGGTACGCCGCTGCGGACGAGATCGAAGCCGTACTGTCCCGGCTGCCCGGCAATCTCACCGCCACGCTCCACCTCTCCGAGCAGGAGGCACGGGGGAAGGGCGCCGGGCTGCTCGCCGCGCTCACCCCGCTCGCCGGCCGGGTCCTCGTCGACGGCTGGCCGACCGGAGTCGCCGTCGCCCCCGCCCAGCACCACGGCGGCCCCTACCCGGCCACCACCTCCACCTCGACCTCGGTCGGAGCCACGGCGATCGAGCGCTGGCTGCGCCCGGTCACCTACCAGTCGGCGCCGCCCGCGCTGCTCCCGCCCGAGCTGCGCGACGACAACCCGCTCGGTCTTCCGCGTGTGGTCGACGGGCGCGCGGAGGGTCTGGAAAGCTGACCGCGTGACCGACGAGATGCACCTGCCCGAACTCCCCTTCGCGCTACGCCCGTACGGCCCCGACGCCGACTGGTCCTACGAGAACGGGATGCTCACCGGCTGGGCGGGCGCGCGGCAGGACCGATTCGTGCCGCCCACGGGTGACGCCCTGGACCCGGCCTCCGACGCGCCGCGCCTGCTCGGCGCGCCGGAGGGCGACTTCCAGCTGATCGCGCGGGTCAAGGTGGGCTTCGGTGCCGCGTTCGACGCGGGCGTGCTCTATCTGCACGCCGCCGAGCGCGAGTGGGCCAAGCTGTGCCTGGAGCTGTCCCCCGACAAGCCGACGATCTGCACCGTCGTCACCAGGGGCCACTCCGACGACGCCAACTCCTTCGTGGTGGAGGGCGACAGCGCCTGGCTGCGGATCAGCCGTACCGGGGGCGCCTTCGCCTTCCATGCCTCGACGGACGGCGAGCGCTGGACCTTCGTGCGGATCTTCACGCTCGGCACCCGCGAACAGGCGGAGGCCGCTCTCGTCGGCTTCATGGCCCAGTCCCCGGTCGGCGAGGGCTGTGTCGTCACCTTCGACCGGATCGAGTACCGGCCCGTCTGGCCGGAAGGCCTGCGCGACGGTTCCTGATCCGGCTGCCGGAACAGGCGTGAGGCCGTCTGCCGGACCGGGCGTGAGGCCGGCTCCCGGAGCGGCTGTCAGACCGTCACGACGATCTTGCCGAAATGGCTGTTGGACTCCATCAGCCGGTGGGCGTCCACGATCCGCTCCAGACCGTCGAGAACCTCGGCGATCACCGGGGCCAGCGACCCGTCGCGCAGCCCGGAACCGATGAAGTGGGCGGCGCGGCGCCTGCCTTCCTCGGACCTGACCACCGCGCCGTTGGCGTAGGTGTGCACGGTCTGCGGCCAGTTCATCGACAGCGCGACCGGGCGCGGGTCCAGCCAGCCGTAGAGCACGGCCGTACCGCCGGGCATCAGCGCGTCGCCGAGCCTCGCGAAGCCCGGGCCGCCGATCGCGTCGAAGGCCAGCTGCGCCCCCGCCCCGCCGGTGATCCGCCCGACCTCCTTCACCAGGTCCTCGTCGTCGGTGGTGATCACATGCGCCGCGCCCAGATCCAGCAGTCGCTGCGTCTTGGCGTCGCTACGGGTCGTGGCGATCGGGACCGCGCCGATCCGCGCGGCGACCTGAAGGGCAGCCGTGCCGACGCCGCTGGAGGCGCCGGTGATCACCACGTGGTCGCCGGGGCGCAGCCCTCCCGTCGTCACCATGCCGCCGTACGCCGTGGCGTACGTCAGCCAGGCGGCGGCCGCCGTCACCGCGTCCGTGCCCTCGGGGCGGGCGACCACGGAGGCCTCGGGCAGGACGAACCGCTCGGCATGGACACCGTGCACGCCGAAATCGAAATTGGCCGCAGTGAGCACCCGGTCGCCGGGCGCGAAGCCGGTGACGCCTTCGCCGACCGCCTCGACCACACCGGCCGCCTCGTAGCCGATCCGGGCGCCCGGGAGAGTGGCCTGGTAGTAGTACGTGCCGGAACGGAAGAGGGCGTCCGCGCGATTGAGGCCGAGCGCCTCGGCACGGATCAGCACCTCGCCCTGTCCGGGCTCGTGGAGGGGGACGTCCTCGACGGTGAGGACCTCGGGTCCGCCGAGCTCATGGAAGAGAACCGCCCTGGTCATGGGTGTAGTCGTCATGAGAACGACCGTATGCGAGCCCGGTGAGACGTTCCATGTCTCAGATGCTTGCCCTCATGTCCGATCGTCTCGTGGGTGCTGCGTTACGGTGAGTGCATGGACGTACTGAGCGATGCGATCGCCGCCATGCGCACGGGGAAACCCCACTCTGCGCGCACCGTCAAGTACGCCCCCTGGGGCGTGCACTACGAGCCGAGTGACGGCGCCGGATTCCATGTGGTGCTCCAGGGATCGGCCTGGCTGCTGCCTCCCGAAGGAGGCGAACCCGTCCTGCTCGGCCCCGGCGATGTGGTCTTCCTGGCCCGCGGATACGGCCACGGACTCGCCGACCACCCCGACACTCCGCTGGAAACCGTCGCGGTCGGCCCCGACGGCAGCTGGCCGGGCACCCCGGACCGGGTCCCCGCCACTGGCCGGCCCTCGGCCCTCCTGCTGTGCGGTGCCTACCAGTTGAGCCGTGCGCGGGCGCATCCCCTGCTCACCGAGCTGCCGCCGGTGATCCGTTTCCCCGCCCGGGTGGGCCAGTACCCCGCCCTGCGCTCCGCCGTCGAGCTGCTCGGTGCCGAACTGGCCGAGCCACAGCCGGGATCCGACGCCCTCGTACCCGCGCTCCTGGACACGATGCTGCTGTATCTGCTGCGCACCTGGTGGCTGCATGAACGCCCGGCCGAGCGGCGCGACGGCTGGGCCGCCGCCCTCGGCGACGCGGCCGTGAAGGCCGCCCTGGACGCCATGCACAGCGATCCGGCCCGCCCCTGGACGGTCGAGGAGCTCGGCGCGCGTGCCGGGCTGTCCCGCGCGGCGTTCGCCCGCCGGTTCACCGCCCTGGTCGGGCAGTCCCCGCTGGCGTACCTCACCTGGTGGCGCATGACCACGGCGGGCCGGCTGCTGCGCGAGAGCGACGCACCGCTCCGCGCGATCGCCGAACGCGCCGGCTACACCTCGGAGTTCGCCTTCGCCAAGGCGTTCAAGCGCGAGTACGGCCTGGCGCCGGGCCACTACCGCCGCGACGGAGGCAGGCCGTCGCCACTGCCGTCAGCAGCAGCGCCGCGCTGATCAGCAGGCTTGCACGCATGCCGGCCGCGAAGCCGCACGCGACGAGCGTGCCGGGAGGCGCCCGTACGCCGGCCGTCCCCGGGCGCCGGGCCGTGCGGCGGTCCTGCGACAAGGCCCTCGCCCGTGCAGAAGCCCGAACCCGCCTGCGTCCCGGCCCGGTTGCCTCGTCGTCCTTGTCGTACGTGGTTCTCTCTGCGGCGACGCTCCCTGCGCCAGCACATCCAGCGCCGCCTCGGCCTCACCCCGAGCGCCTACCGGACCGCCTTCTGCCGGCTCGCGGCGCGGCCGGTGGGTGACCACGGATCTCCTGGGCCGAGGTTGCCCCCTACGGGTGACAAGTGATCGTTTCCGCACCCGGTCCACGTGCCGCGACCGCCGGCTCATGGGAAGGCCTCGGGCGTTCCGTACGCCGTTCGACAAGGAGCCTTCCCGTGTCTCGCATGCGACTTCGCCACTCCACCGCAGCCGCCCTCGGCGCCCTCGTGCTCGTCCTGACCCTGCCCACGCCGGCCGGCGCGGCGACGGGCTCCTTCTCGTACGTCTACAGCGGCCTGGACGGCCGGCCGCAGCAGGCGGCCCTGACCGATCCGCCGAGCGGCGAGTGCATCACCCTCCCCGAGGTCGCGGACCCCTCCTCCTCCGCGCCCGCCTCCACCCCTCGCAACGACACCGACGCCGTGGCGGTGGTCTTCACCGAACCGGACTGCACGGGCCACTCCTTCCCGCTCCGCCCCTACGGCGGCCACGCCTCGGACCGCCTCAAGCTGCGCTCGGTCGTCTTCGGCTGAGCCCGCCGACTGCCCCGGTACACGCCCTGCGCGGTCTGCGCCGGGGCAGTCGCGCGTCCCGAGCGGGGGCCCTGGGCCCCAGGGCCTCCAGGAATGTTCCGGGCACCGCGCGTGTTGTGGCTCTGAACGGAGGCCCCCTCCGTCCTCAGCCCACACCCCGGAGAGAAAGCGGTCACATGCGCGTCGAGATCTGGAGCGACATCGCCTGCCCCTGGTGCTACATCGGCAAGGCTCGCTTCGAGAAGGGACTCGCGGCCTTCGCCCACCGCGACGAGGTCGAGGTGGTGCACCGCTCCTTCGAGCTCGACCCGAACCGGGCCAAGGGCGACACCGCCCCCGTGATCGACATGCTCGCGCAGAAGTACGGCCGCACCCTCGACGAGGCCCGTGCCATGGAGGCGCACGTCGCCTCCACCGCGCATGCCGAGGGCCTCGGATACCGCACCGAGGGCCGCGACCACGGCAACACCTTTGACATCCACCGGCTGCTTCACCTCGCCGGGGCCCGCGGCCGCCAGGACGAGCTGCTGGACCTCGTCTACCGGGCGAACTTCGCCGAGGAGCGGTCCGTGTTCGACCCGGAGGTCCTGGTCGGACTCGCCGTGGAGGCCGGGCTCGACGCGGACGAGGCCCGCGCCGTCCTCGCGGACGAGGACGCGTACGCCGATGACGTACGGGCCGACGAGCGTGAGGCCGCCGAGCTCGGGGCGAATGCCGTGCCGTTCTTCGTCCTCGACCGCCGGTACGGGGTGTCCGGCGGGCAGCCCGCCGAGGTCTTCACGCAGGCACTGGAGCAGGCATGGCAGGGCCGGGCGCTCGTCCAGGTCGGCACGGACGGCTCCGCGGACGCGGCCGCCTGCGACACGGACGGTTCCTGCGAGGTTCCGCAGGCCTGACACCGCAGCGGGAGCCGCCTGACCTCCACGCATAAGAACTGCTTGGAGGTGTCGGGCAATCATGCGTAATTGACTGATAGTTGCGGCGGCTCCAGGGTGGTCACATGGACACCCTGGGAGGCGCCGAGTTCGCGCCGACGTCGACGTACCTGAACACCTCCACCTGCGGTCTGCTGCCGCGCCGCACGGTCGAGGCCGTCAAGAAGCTCGTGGAGGAGATCGCGGACGGCCGCCCGGAAGGCTCGGGCAGCTTCGAGGCCGTGGAGGCCGCCCGCGCCTCCTTCGCCCGCCTTGCCGGCGTGTCCGCGGAGCGCGTCGCGGTCGGCGGCTCGGTCGCCGTGCACGTCGGGCTGATCGCGGCCTCGCTGCCCCCGGGCGCCGAGGTCGTCGCCCCCGAGGGGGAGTTCGCCTCGGTGGTCACGCCCTTCACGGCCCGCGGCGATCTGAAGGTGCGGTACGCACCGCTCGACGGGATCGCCGACGCCGTGCGGCCCGGAACCGCGCTGGTGGCCCTGTCCGCCGTGCAGTCGGCGGACGGGCGGATCGCGGACCTCCCCGCGGTACGGGCCGCCGCGGCCGCCCACGGCGCCCGCGTCCTCGTCGACGCCAGCCAGGCGGCGGGCTGGCTGCCGCTGGAGGCGGGGGCCTACGACTACACCGTCACCGCCGCCTTCAAGTATCTGCTCTGCCCGCGCGGAGCGTCGTTCCTCACCGTCACCGAAGAGGCTCAGGAGTCACTGGTCCCGGTCCATGCGGGCTGGTTCGCCGCCGAGGACCTGCTGGCGAGCACCTACGGGCCGGTCGAGGAGTTCGCCCGGTCCGCCCGGCGCTACGACGAGCCGCCGTCGTTCCTCGCCTACCACGCGGCCGAGCAGTCCCTCGCACTGCTGGAGGAGATCGGGGCCGGGACGATCCACGCCCACAACACCGCCCTCGCGGCCCGCTTCCGGGAGGGGCTGACGGAACTCGGCCACACGCCCGTCCCCGGGGACTCCGGCATCGTCGCCGTCCCCGGACTCGGCGCCCGGGAGCCGGATCTCGCCCGCGCCGGAGTCATCGTCTCGGCCCGCGCGGGCAATCTGCGAGCCTCGTTCCACCTCTACAACTCGACCGCCGATGTGGACCGGGCGCTGGAGGTCCTGTCCCGCTAGGCCGCGCCTCAGTCGAGGACCCGGTCTTCAGGTCACGGCCGGCGGGTGGCGCGAACGACCCCGAGCACTCCGGCGAGCAGCAGGACGACAGCTGCCGCTGCCGCGATGAAGACCGGGTCGAGTGCGCCGCCGTCATCCAGCTGGGACGGGACCGCTCCGGCGATGCCGGGTCCGTGCGGGAAGGTGATCCGGGCCTTGTGGGTCTCTTCCAGCAGCCCGCTCTTCAGCCGGAGGGACACCTCCCAGGGTCCGTCCTGCACCTGATCGGTGACGGTGACGGTCACCGGCTCCGTCTGTCCCGGTTTCAGGCTGGTGCCCAGCCGCACCGGGTACGGACCCGCGCTGAGGCTTCCGGACACCTGCTTCATCTTCATGTCGCCCGTGAAATCCAGTGCCCGCCCACCGGTGTTGTGCACCTGCGCGCGCACGACCGCCCGCCCGTCGCGGTCGCGGGCCGCCGTCATGGTGTCGACCGTGAATTTCGGCTGGGGCGGATTGTTGCCGCCCACCGAGAGGTAGATGCGGATACCGGTGCGGTTGACCAGTGAGATGCCGGCGCCGGTGTCGCGCCCGCTGACCTGCGCCCATACCACCCCGTATCTCTCACCAGGGGCCGCGTCCTCGGGCACCGCGATGGTCACGGTGCTGAGGGCGGTCGAGCGGGCCGGGATGTCCAGACTGCGCCTGCTGAGCTTGATCCAGCTGGTGAGCTCGTTGCCGATGCTGCCCGCGGCACCGACGAAGGCGCCGCGCCTGATGTCGGCGGCGCCGGGATAGACCGCGACCTGCAAGGCGGAGTCCGAGGCGTTCGACACCTCGATGCGCCGGTGCACCGTGATCCCCGGCTTCAGATTGTCGATGACGTACTGCCTCGCCCGGGGGTCGTCGATCAGGTCGACCGGTACGTCGACGATTCGTACGCCGATGCTGCCCGCGTCCGGGGGAGCCGGCCGATGCGCCGGGTCCGATGCGCGGGATGCGGGAGAGGCAGCGCCGGTGGCCAGGGCGATCGCCGCGGCCACCAGCACCGTGAGGGAAATGAACCTGCGCACAGGGCCTCTGTTGTCTTCTCTGTTCCGTATGCCTCAGTACTTCGGTGCTTCTGCGCCGCTGTACCTCAGTACTTCTGTGACGGCTTCTGTGACGGCTTCTGTGACGGCCGTCAGGAGACGGAGTGGGTGATCGTCGAGCTGTACGTGCCCGCCAGGGCGTTCGCGGGGATGGTCAGCTCGATGGTCGGGTTCCAGGTGGCCGAGTTGATTCCGCTCACGCCGGTGGCCGTCTGCACCGGGCCGGGCGGGTAGAGCGGGTCCAGGTCGCTGGCCGTGACGTTGGCGGTGCCGCTGACCGATGCCGACGGGGAGATGTAGCGGCTGGAGCCCGGCGCCGACACGGAGATGTTCTGCGGTCCGGTGAAGTCGACGGCGTTGGCGGTGGCCGTCCACCCGGTCGTACCGCCGCGGCCGTCCGTCACGGTCACATTGCCGAGCTGACTGCTGACTTCCTGCGGGTTGCTGCTGACGGCGACGGTTCCGAGATTCACCGGGCCCGCCGGTACGGCGATGTTGAGCGTGCCGGAGGTGACCTGGACCGTCACCGGGGTGTCCGCTGCCGAAGCCGGCACGGGGAAGGCCAGCGTCACCGCTGCCGCACCGGCAATGAGGGGGCTGATGACAAGACGTCGTCTCACCGTCTTCGACCTCGCTTGGTTACGTGGGGGGTGTGGGCAACACCGCGGAGCGCGGATGCTGAGCCGCAGGCTATGGGCGCCATGATCAAGTCGCTTGCCCACGCGAAGCGCGTGCCGGGGAAGTTCACCCGGTTGGGGAGGTTTTGGGGTGGCCGGGTCCCATATCTTCGGCGGCGTCCATGACGTGCACTGCCCTGAACGAGCGCGTCACGCCGTACCAGTTCGGGAAGTGGGGCCCCCGCGCCGCAGTGCGCAAGGAAGTGGCGCGGGGGAACCTCGCCGCAGCCGCCCAGGATCCGCCAGGCCCTAACGCCCCTGCGGGCACTCCGCCGACTCCGTGCAGAGATTCCCCTCGACCTTGGCCAGCAGCCGGCCCAGCTCGGCGCGCTCGGCCGGGTCGAGACCGGAGAGCGTGAGGTTCTCCAACTCGCTCCAGGCCCGTTGCACATCGGCGAGCAGCGCGCAGCTGGTGTCGGTCGACTCGACGAGCACCGCGCGCCGGTCCGCCGGGTCGGGAGTGCGCCGGACGTGCCCCGACTGCTCCAGCCGCTGGAGCATCTTGGTGACGGTCGACGGGTCGAGCTCGCAGATCTTGATGAGCTCCGACTGCCGTACGGGCCCGCAGTCCCAGAGGTGCATCATCACTATCTCCTGGCCGGGGTAGAGCCCGACCTGCTTGAGCAGCTTGCCCGCGGCGATGCGATGGAGCCGGGCGACCCGGGAGACGGCATGGCTGACCGGGCCGCCGCGGGCGGCCACCGGCAGCTTGTCGTAGGTACAGGCGGGGTCGGCCTCCGGCTTCATCGGGCCTCCTCTGGGCTGTTCCGGTGGGGATTCGCGGGCGTCTCCGGGCGTCTTCGGGCTTCTCCGACGTTCCCACACATCCCTTCGCCCAGATTACCTTGGTCGGCCAATGAATGCGTTACTGTGGAGCTCGGCATTTATTTGGCCGACCAATCATGTCTTTTCCGGGAGCCATCATGACCACCGCATTCGACCCGATCGACCTCTCCGGTACGCGGCTCGCCAACCGCATCGCCATGGCGCCGATGACCCGCAGTCGCGCCCATGGCCCGGGCCTCACCCCGACCGACTCCACGGTCGAGTACTACGCACAGCGCGCCTCGGCCGGCCTGATCGTCACCGAGGGCATCCAGCCCTCCGTCATCGGTCAGGGCTACCCCGACACCCCGGGCCTGCACAGCGAGGAGCAGATCGCGGCCTGGCGCAAGGTCACCGACGCCGTCCACGCGAAGGGGGGCCGGATCTTCGCGCAGCTCATGCACACGGGCCGCATCGGGCACCCCGTGATCTGGCCGGACCAGGAGCTGCTCAGCGTCGCACCGTCCGCCGTCGCCGCCGCCGGACAGCTGTACACCCATGAAGGGCCCAAGGACTTCCTGCCGCCGCGCGAGCTGTCCGGCGCCGAGGTGCGCGCCACCATCGGCGAGTACGCCGAGGCCGCACGCAACGCGATCGAAGCGGGCTTCGACGGCGTGGAACTGCACGGCGCCAACGGCTACCTCATCCACCAGTTCCTCTCCACCAACACCAACCAGCGCACCGACGAATGGGGCGGCTCCGTCGAGAACCGCATCCGCTTCGCGGCCGAGGTGACCCGGGCCGTGGTGGAGGCCATCGGCGCCGAGCGCACGGGCCTGCGTATCTCGCCCGGCAACCCGTACAACGACATCGCCGAGACCGACACCGAGGCGACGTACACCGCGCTGGTCCAGGCGCTGGAGCCGTTCGGCATCGGCTACCTGCACATCGTCGAGAACGTGCCGGGCCTGCGGGATCTGACACTCGCGCTGCGCAAGCAGTTCACCGGCACGTTCATCCTGAACCCGGTGACCGACGGGCCGACCGGCCCCGGCGAGCTCGCCCTGGTCGAGGACGGCACCACCGACATCGTGTCGTACGGCGCGCTCTTCCTCGCCAACCCGGACCTGCCGGCCCGGCTCGCGGCGGGCGGACCGTACAACACCCCCGACATGGCGACCTTCTTCGGCGGTGACGACAAGGGGTACATCGACTACCCGGCGCTCGCCGTGTAGGCCCGGACAGGGCCCAGGCC
>NZ_JBSGZO010000254.1:0-12258 GCF_053611045.1 Streptomyces sp. NPDC054841
TGCATTGAGAGGTGCCCGCCGGGTTCGGGAAGCGGTCCGGGGAAACGGGCTGGCCGAAAGGCCGGAACCGCGCCCCGGGCCGACTTTCACCGACCGGCCACAGAGACGCAACACCGGGGTGGCCCGCTCCTTCTGGATGATCTCCAGCATGGTGCGCGGCTCGCACTCGCGCTGGAGCACCACCGTACCGCCCATGAACATGGTGCCCATGGCCCAGTTGTTCAGTGGTGAGGCGTGCCAGATCGACATACAGATCAGGAAGCGGTCGTCGCGGCGCAGTGGGATGGTCATCGACGTGTAGGTGGCGGCCAGCGCGATGCCGCGGTGGGTGTGCACGCAGCCCTTCGGCCGGCCGGAAGTGCCGGAGGTGTAGAGGATCTGGCCGATGTCGCAGTCCGGAGCGGGGGCGCCGGACCATTCCTCGGCCCGCTCGAGCAGGGCTTCGAACGACGCCGAGGTCTCGCCGCCCAGTGCTTCGAGCGACTCCGACGTCCCCTCGCCCAGCGCTTCGTCCGGCCGGCTGATCAGCCATCGCACGTTCGGCGCGGCCTCGGTTGCGCGAGCCCCGATGGCCTCGTCCACAAGGGCCACCCGGGCGTCGCAATGGTGCAGCAGCTGCTCGACCTCGACGGTCTGGAGGTTGTGGTTGATGGGCACGAGGGTGGCTCCGGCATGCCAGGCACCGAAGGCGGCGAGAAGGAATGCGGGGGTGTTGTACGTCATGACCGCGAGCCGGTCGCCCGGGCGCAGTCCGGGGGGTGCGGGGGTGCGGGGGTGCGGGGGTGCGGGGGTGCGGGGGTCCGGAGGGTCCGGGGGTTGCGGTCAGGGCGCGCGGAGGCTGGTGCGAAGTTCTGAATGGTGGTTCACTTGTTTGCATGGCCTACCGCAAGACGCCCGCAGTGCAGGATCGCCTGGCCGCCGCCAGGGAGCATCTGGTCGAACAGGCCACTGCCGTGGTCGCCGACGTGGGCTGGGCCAATGCCTCCGTCACCGCGGTCGCCGCCGCGGCCGGGATCTCGGTCGGCTCGGTCTACCAGCACTTCGCCTCCAAGGGGGCGCTGGCCGTGGAGGTCTTCCGCCGCGCGTCCGGGCGGGAGGTCGAGGTGCTCAGGGACGTACTCCGCGAGGGCAGCGGTGACCCGGTCGAGCGGCTCGCGCTCGGAGTCGACGTGTTCGCGCGCCGCGCCATGGAGTCCCGTGGCCTGGCCTACGCATTGCTCGCAGCCCCGGCCGAGCCGGCGGTGGGCCAGGAGCGGCTGCGGTTCCGGCGCCGGTACCGCGAAGTGTTCGCGGAGGTGATCCGCGAGGGCATCGGCGCCGGGCTGCTCCCCGACCAGGACCCCGAGGTCACAGCCGCTGCACTGACCGGCGCCATCGGCGAGGTGCTGGTGGACCCGCTGTCGGCTCCCGCCGAGGGCGCCGCCGCCGACCACCTGATCACCGAACTGGTGGCGATGTCCCTGCGCTGCGCGGGCGCCACGCCCGCCGACTGAACTCCTACGACTCCAAGGACTCCGATGACCGCAACCGCAGACGTGACCGCCACGGCGGACGTGACCGCAAAAGCAGACGCAGCCGCAAGCGCAAGCGCAGACGGGACCGCAGCCGCGGACGCCGCACCGCGCAGCAACCCCAGCGCGCGCACGCATGACGTGACCAACCAGGCCCCGCCGCTGGTCGGCCACGACGTCGCCGACGACCCCGTGCTGCTGGAGGGAGTGCGGCGCGAGGGCGCCGAGTGGTACGTCGACGACCTGCACCGCGTCGGCCGCCTGGCCGGATCGGAGGAGGTCCAGCGCTGGGCCGAGGAGGCCAACCGCCACGAGCCGGAGCTGCGCACCCACGACCGATACGGCAACCGGATCGACGAGGTGGACTTTCACCCCTCCTACCACGCGCTGATGGACGTGGCCATCCGCGAGGGGCTCGGCGGCGCGCCCTGGGCCGACGACAGGCCTGGCGTACACGTGGCGCGCGCGGCGGGCTTCATGGTGTGGAGCTCGGCCGAACAGGGCCACGGTTGCCCCGTGTCCATGACCTACGCGGTCGTCCCCGCCCTGCGCTCCGCACCGGAACTGGCGGCGGCGTACGAGCCGTTGCTGACCAGCCGCGTGTACGACCCAGGTCTGCGCGCGCCCGCGAGCAAGCGCGGACTGCTCGCAGGCATGGGCATGACGGAGAAGCAGGGCGGCACCGATGTACGCGCCAACACCACCACCGCCACCGAACACCAGGACGGCACCTGGCGGCTGCGCGGCCACAAGTGGTTCACCAGCGCCCCGATGAACGACCTGTTCCTGGTCCTGGCGCAGGCCCCGGGCGGGCTGTCCTGCTTCCTGGTGCCCCGGGTGCTCCCGGACGGCAGCCGCAACACGTTCCGTATCCAGCGGCTCAAGGACAAGCTCGGCAACCGCAGCAACGCCAGCAGCGAGCCCGAGTTCGACGACACCGTCGCCTGGCTGGTCGGCCCGGAGGGGCACGGGGTGCGGACCATCATCGACATGGTCACGATGACCCGCCTCGACTGCATCCTGGGCTCCGCGGCCGGCATCCGCACCGCACTGGCGCAGGCCGCCCACCATGTCCGCCACCGCTCCGTGTTCGGCGCCAAGCTGATCGACCAGCCGCTGATGCGCAACGTGATCGCCGACCTGGCGCTCGAATCCGAAGCGGCGACCACCCTCGCCCTCCGGGTCGCGGGAGCGGCCGACCGGGCGCAGCGCGGCGATGCGCAGGAGCGGGCGTTCCTGAGGCTGGCCACGGCGGTCGGCAAGTACTGGGTGTGCAAGAGGCAGCCCACAGCGGTCGCCGAAGCCCTGGAGTGCCTCGGCGGCAACGGCTATGACGAGGCGTCGGGTATGCCCCGGCTGTACCGCGAGGCCCCGCTCAACGGCATCTGGGAGGGCTCGGGCAATGTCAACGCGCTCGATGTCCTGCGCGCCCTGACCCGTGAACCCGACTCGCTGGACGCCTTCCGTGCCGAGATCGAAGCCGCTGCCGGCGCGGACTCCCGGCTGGACGACGCCTGGCGGCAGCTGAGGGGCGAACTGACGCTCACCGACGACGCGGCACTTCGCTCCCGCCGCCTGGTCGAACGCATGGCTCTGGTGCTGCAGGGCTCCCTGCTCGTGCGCCACGCCCCGGCTCCGGTGGCCGATGCCTTCTGCACCTCACGGCTCGCCGGCGACCGCGGGCTGGCCTTCGGCACGCTCCCTGCGGGCACCGACCTGTCCGGCGTCATCGCCCGGCTCCCGGGCGCCGTCGGCTGAGTGCCCTTCCTGTGGCCCCGGTCCTCTGCGCAGTCCCTCGCGCGCAGGGCCGTAACCCGGGTGCGATCACCGCATCAGGGATGCGGCGGCTACCGGCCCCCAACAGGCCGGTAGGCGGCAGTGCGGCCGTCCGCCACGACGGAGTGTTCCTTCGCACGCGCGTATCCGGGGTTCGGGGACGGCGTGTTCACGTACTGCCAGGGGCACGGGCTCGGCGGGCGGCTGTCGCAAGACCGGCTCGCAAGCCAGAGGCCCGCGAGCACCGTCGAGGCCTCCGGGACTCCCTGCCGGAGTGAGCGACTCAAGACCCGTCGGTGGCGGATATGCGCTGGTGCGTATGCGCAGGCCGCAACTGCGGGTGAGGTCAGCGGGGTTCTCGGTGGCCGTCGACGCCCAGGGGCGTGGGAGCCAGGGGCCGGCCGTCGTCGGGGGAGGAGCCGCTGCACGGCCGAGGCGGGCAGGCTCAGCACCGGCCCGATACGGGCCGGTCCCGCCTTGTGGCCCGTTTGACGTCAACCGGATCGAGATGCTCAAGCGTCAGATGTTCCGCTGTGCCGGCTGCTTACGCAAGCGGTACGCACCCCGATTTGAAGCGACCGGTCCGCGGACGCGCACGGCGCCGGCTGTGCCTCGCAGGCACAGCACTAGGGTCTGTTGCGAAGCACGGTGCGAACGGGGGCGGAGTGCGCGTAACGAATCCGATCATTCAGGCAGTTGACCAGACGGTCCACGCGGTCAACGGACTGACGGCACGCTGGGCGGAGACGGCAGTGAGCGGCACGGTTCTCTCCGCCGCCGGAGTGTGGCCGCTGCTCGCCTTCCTTGCCGACGGCGCGAGCAACTCGACGCGAGACCAGTTGGCGGAGGTTGTCGGACTGCCCGCGGAGCAGGCTGCACACGCGGCACGCCAGTTCCTCGTCGCACTCGACGGACTCCGCGGAGTGGACGCGGCACTGGGCCTGTGGACCAGCCGGAAGCTGAAGGTACGCAATGAATGGGCCGCGGGGCTGCCGCCACACGCCCACCGAAACCTGACCGGGTGGCTCAGGTCCGATCAGAAGGCGCTCGACGCATGGGCGGCCGAGCGGACCGGCGGGCAGATCAATCAGATGCCGGTCGCCCTGAGCAGGGACACCGAGTTGGTGCTGGCGAGCGCGCTCGTCCTGGAGACGGAGTGGATACGACCCTTCACTGCCGACTTTGCCTGCCCCCGATCGGGCCCGTGGGAAGGCCGGGAGCTTGCCGGACTGCACCGAACCACCTCACTGCTCGATCGCGTCGGCGTGGCGGACACCCCTGCCGGCCAGGTCACCGACCTCAGAGTGGTGGGCACCTCTGGCATTGACGTGCATCTGCTCCTCGGTGAGGCGGGCATGTCCGCGGGCCAGGTACTGAAGGCGGGCGTCGACATCCTTGCCGGGCGGCACCAGATCGTGCCGGGCGACCAACTCCCTTACGGAACGGCTGGGCCTGGCGTGACCGTGCGCGAGGTGCGCCACTTCCGCCCCGCCCCGCCGAAGCTCCATGTCAACACCGTTGCCTTCGACATCTTTGCCGAGCACGACCTGATGGACCACGCCGACCTCTTCGGACTGCGCTCGGCGACCGACCGGTCCGCAGGGCACTTCCCCGGCATCAGCGACCGACCGACGGCGATCAGCTCCGCCAAACAGGCTGCGATCGCCGCCTTCACCGACAAGGGCTTCAAAGCCGCAGTGGTGACCGCACTGGAGGCGGCGGCAGGCAGCGCCCGGCTTCCTGAGGAGAAGTACGTCACCACCGAGGTGTACGCGACCTTCCATCGCCCCTTCGGCTTCCTCGCCGTGCACCGCCTTTCCCATCTCGTCCTGGCTGCTGGCTGGGTCACGGATCCGCAGCCGTACCGTGAGGAGAGACTTTCCTGGTAGCCGGAAAGCAGCCCCGAGCCTGTGTACGGATCGTGGGCACTTGATAGCCGCACCGTCACCGAGCCTCACCACAGCCGCAGCCCAGCGATCACCGGACCGGGCGGAACAGTCGTTCAGGAGAAACGAAACAACTCTTCATGCCTGGTCAGGCACCGCGGTCGTTCGCCTCGCTCGCCGGCTGTTTCATCAGCCGGATCTCGCTCGAAGCCTTCAACATGGACGACTCCCTGGAGATCGTGACCATCTACACGGCAATGAGCGACGACGAAGCAGAACAGATCAGGACGCCGAGCGGACCGGGCCAGATCCGCTGACGAGCCGGATCGAGGTTGACTTCTCCATTCCATTGGGAAGCCCCTCAGCGGTTGGATTGGCCCGGCTGAGCGTCGCGGTTGGCCCGCAGGACAGCGGTCCTCACTCACCTGCGGGCTTCGGGAGATGCGGTCCGTCCTGATCCTGCTTGTCCTGCGCTGACCCTGGTTCTGATCACGGGGGCAGCGACGCGCCACTTGTGCACTGCCGCTCATTTCGCTGCGTGGTCCGGGACCACTGCTCCACGGATGGCGAGGTCTTCGGCGCCGTGGATGCTTGATGCCGCCCCGTGGTCCGGGATGGCGCCCGGTCGGCGGCCCGGGCGCCGCGCCACAGCCCGGTTCGGGGCCGGACAACTGCCCACGGGTGACCGGTACGGCCTCCCATCGGGCGGGGTGGACTGCTGCGCATGGACGCGGCTGACGAGGTACGCAGGCTCATCGAGGAAGCGCAGTGCCTCCGTGCCCAGGAAGACCCCGAGCGCGCCTTCGGGCGCTCTCAACCGGGGCGGATGTTCTTGTTGTGGTGGAAGACGTTGTCGGGGTCGTACTTGGCCTTGACCTCGGCGAGCCGCCGGTAGATGTGATCGCCGTAGGCCTCTCGAACGCGGCTGGTGTCGTCGTCGGAATCAAGGAAGTTGACGTAGACGCCGACAGCGCGGTGAGGTTGGAGAGCCTGGAGGAACCGCCGCGCCCAAGCGGTCTCGGCAGCAGCGTGGTCGCCGGACTCGCCAGGGAGCCACACGCCGTCGATGATGATGTTGTGGGTCAGGTCGCGACCGGCGTAGGCGGTGGCGTCGTGGGGGACTCGGGCGACGGCGCCACCCATGTGGAACACCGCCGAGTACGACCGGGGCGAGCCGGCGGCGTAGGCGTGATCGGCGATGACGGCGATGGCGTCGTCGGAGAGACCGGCGAGGTTCGTGGACTTCCAGTAGTAGTGCCACCCGTGGAGGACGGTGTCGTCGAGGGCGCACTGGTGGGCGACGTACGGGGTGGGTGCGATCAGGTCCACGAGCGGCGCCCCGAGCCGGCGGAGGGCCCGCACCGCACGCTCGCCGTCTTCGACGGCGCCGGCGTAGCAGCAGGCGACGGCGATGGCAGGCCGCCAGTGCAGGTCCTCAGGGATGATCGGCAGCGGGGGGACGGTGCCGAGCCTGACCACGCTGCCGAGCTCGTCAGCCGCTGCGGCAGCGAAGCCCCGGTAGAAGCGCAGCACCTCGATGGTGTCGTCGGCCGCCCAGAAGACGGGGCCGGCCATCACGGTCGGGCCGACGGGGTGCAGAGCGAACGTGAACGAGGTGACGACACCGAAGTTGCCCCCGCCACCTCGCAGCGCCCAGAACAGATCGGGGTGTTCGTCGGCGGACGCCCGGACGATGCAGCCCTCGGGGGTGACCACCTCGGCGGCCAGAAGGTTGTCGACGGTGAGCCCGTGTTTGCGCATGAGGAAGCCGATGCCACCGCCGAGGGTGAGCCCGGCGACACCGGTGTGGCCCACGATGCCGCCGGTGGTCGCCAGACCGTGGGCCTGCGTCTCGTGGTCGACGTCGCCCCACAACGCACCACCCTGCACCCGAGCCGTGCGGCCTACGGGGTCGACCCACACGGCCCGCAGCGCCGAGAGGTCGATGACGATCCCGTCGTCGCACACCGCGGTGCCGGCCACGTTGTGGCCCCCGCCCCGTACGGCGATCTCCAGGTCGTGGTTGCGGGCGAAGCACACGGCCGCGGCCACGTCGGCCGTTCCGCTGCATCGGGCGATCAGCCGGGGGCGCCGGTCGACGGCCCCGTTCCACACGGCTCGGGCGGTGTCGTAGTCGGCGTGGTCAGCGGTGATCAGCTGGCCCCGGAACCCGTCGATCTCCATCGCGGATGCCTCCTCGCTCAGGTGGCCCACTTGCTCGCTGGTCGGTAGCGTCCTCGGTCCTCCCCTCTCGACGGTCCCATCGCACCACCGTGGACCGCGGCCGTGAAGTCAACAATCTGGACTTCACAGCCGAAGGCGGGGGTGTGACACTGGCGTCGTGCGGACGTACGGCCAGTACTGCCCCATCGCTCGTGGCGCCGAGATCTTCGCCGAGCGCTGGACGCCACTGATCATCCGCAACCTGTACCTGGGCTGCGGAAGCTTCGGTGAGATCCTGGAGGGCGCGCCCGGCCTCTCCCGCACCCTGCTGTCGCAGCGGCTCAGGCAACTGGAACGGCTCGCCATCGTCGAGTCGGCACCCAAGCCCGACGGACGCGGGCGCCACTACCAGCTCACGCCCGCGGGTCACGACCTCTTCACAGTCTGCGTGTCGCTTGGCGAGTGGGGTGCCCGCTGGCTCGAGATCGCCCCCGAGCACCTCGATCCCTTTGTGGCTCTGTGGTCGATGTGCAACGCGCTCCGCCGAGACCGCCTCCCGGACCGACGCGTCGTCATCCGCTTCGAGTTCACCGGCAGCCGGCGCCGCGAGCGGTTCTGGCTGCTGATCGAGCACGGAGACACCGAGATCTGCAAGACGTACCCCGGCCTCGACGAGGACCTCTACATCACGGCGGAAGCGGAAGCCTTTGTGAAATGGCACGCAGGCCGGCTCACCTGGGTCGAAGCCACCCGCGACCGCCGCATCCAACTCCATGGTCCCTCGTGGCTCGTACGAGCCTTCCCCACCTGGAACGCCCGGAGCACCTTTGCCCACATCAAGCCGGTCTCCCGAACTGTGGCGGGCTCGGCAGCCTGACATCTTCGACGCACCCTCCCAGGGGTCCCAGCAGCACTCGCCAAAAGCAACGGAGGAGCTTCTGACCTGCGGCTATGCGACATGCGCCAGCGGCTCGACCTGCTGCTGTCACCGTGTCCGGTGGGCCGCGGACGAGGTCCGCGACGACGTCCAGGCATACGTCGCCGAACGGCTCGGTGAGGATGACGGTGTCCTGATCACCGATGAGACAGGTTTCCTGAAAAGGGCACCACCTCGGCCGGGGTGCAGGGGCAGTACTCCGGGACCCCGGGAGGCACCGAGAACCACGTCTTGCTCAGCCCAGCCGAATCGGTGCCCGAGGTGCGAAGAGAGGCCCTGCCTCTCGCGGAAGGCGTCGGCGTGCTGCTGGAGCGGTGGCATGCCGAGACTGACCTGACGGTGCGGCTGCCCGTGCTGCTCGCGCTCGGAACCGCCGCGGCCGGCTCGGGCGAAGCCGGGGCGGTGGAGCGGGTGCGAGGGGTCGTGACGGAGGTGCTGCGGACCGGTAATCCCGTCATGCGGGTCGCGGCCGTCCACGCCTGGGCCGCGTTCGACCCCCGGGCGCCGGTCCGTGAGCTGGACGGCTGGTCGAGATCTTGTCCGACCCGGCCGTACGTCCGCAGTTCGAGGCGCTCTGGTACGTGCCGGACGTCGACGGTCCCCTCACCCGCGAGGACGTTCTCTCCTGGACGGCCTGCCTGTTCAAGGACGCGCCGCAGACGGCACTGTCCTTCGTCGTCCGGCTCGTCGACGCCGCGCGCCGGACCGGGGACACCCTGCTGTGCCGGGCCGCGCTGGACGAGGGGTGGCGGCTGCTGGTGGTGATGCCGTCTGCGGCATCCGCGCTGCTGCCGCGCGCGGGCGCACTGCTCGCCGACCCGGACGACGGCGTACGGTACCGGGCGGCCCACCTGCTCGCGGCGCTGGGTGCACGGGCGGCTCCGTACGCCGACGAGCTCGCCGCGCTCCTCGGCGACTTGGGCGAGGACGAGTTTCTCAAGGGCACTGTGGGCGACCACGCCCGCTGGGCGCTGACCCGCACGGGTGACCGGCGCGCCCTGCCGGAGCTGGTCGAGCGGCTGTACGCGCCATACCGGGACCAGTACGGGCGCGGATACTGCCTGGGTGACCCGCATCTGCCGGAGGTCGAGGACGTGCTGGCCCCACTGCGAGCCCACGCGGAGGTCCTGTTGCCAGCCGTTCGGCAACTGCTCCGTGAGGACGGTAAGGGCGGCGCGCTGACCTGCCCCCTCGGCGGCGACCGCGACGCGGCGCTGCGGTTGATCGGCGGGGCAGTGCTGGCGGAGGAACATGCGTCCTATGCCGTCCACCTCCCGGGTGACTTCGGCCCGGCGGCCGCGCCCTACGCGGACCGGGTACGGCAGCTCATGGAGCACGGCGACGCCTGGCTGCGGCCGTGGGCGGCGGTTGCGTTCTGGCCGATCACGGGTGAACCGGGGCCGTGCGTGCCGGTTTTGGAGGAGTACCTCCTTCCCGTCGCCGAAGGCGGGGACACCTACGGGAGTTTGCTCTACGCGCTGCGGGCCCTTGCCCGGATCGTCACTGTTTCCCTGGTGGCGCGGGCGGCCCTGCGTACGGTGCGGGGATTCGACCAGCGGCTGTCGACGTACCGTGACTACCGGGCGATCCTCCAGGACGAAACGATCCGGTCCGCGATCGACGCCGTTCTTGCCTTGTTGTGAGGGTTGGTTTGTGGGTGTGCTGGAGGTGGGGCTGGTGTTCGTGTGTTGTTGTTGTGTGTGTGGGGGGCTTGTTGTGTGTGGCTGCTTTGGAAGATGTCTTGATTGGTGATCGTTCGTTGTTCCGGATATGGGGATAGTCGAGCGTTTGGTACCGGACGGGCTGTGGTAGCTGTTCCAGACGGTGGCGCCCGAGCCACCGGTACGGCCTCAGGGCGGGGGCCGGCGTCGCGCCGACGACCGCGCTGTACTTGCCGCGATCTTGTTCGTGGCGACCTCGGGCTGCACCTGGCGGCAGCTGCCGCCGGTCTTCGGTGCATCCTGGCAGACGGTGCATCGCCGCTTCACCGACTGGACGGCCGCGCGGGTGTGGGCCAAACTCCACCGTGTCGTCCTGGACCAGCTCGGTGCTGAAGGCGATCTGGACTGGTCGCGGTGCGCGATCGACTCGGTCAGCGTCCTGCCCTCAAAGGGGGGCATCTGACGGGACCGAATCCGACCGATCGCGGCAAGAAGGGATCGAAGATCCACCTGCTGACCGACCGGAACGGCCTGCCGCTCTCTGCCTGGGTCTCCGGCGCGAACACCCACGACAGCCAGGGACTTGAACCCCTCGTGCGAGGGATACCGCCGATCCGTTCCCGCCGTGGACCGCGTCGCCGCAGGCCGGCCAAGCTGCACGCGGACAAAGGCTACGACTACGACCACCTGCGCAGATGGCTCCGTTCCCGGAACATCGCACCCCGCATCGCCCGCAAAGTCATCGAGTCCTCCCAGCGGCTGGGTCGGCACCGGTGGGTAGTCGAGCGCACCGTGACCTGGCTGAACGGCTTCCGTCGCCTGCACCGCCGCTACGAGCATCGCGCTGACCACTTCCTCGCCTTCGTCGGCATCGCCTGCGCAATGATCGGCTATCGCAACCTGACACGATGAGACAGATTCGAAAGGGAAAGGGAATGCCAGGCGTGCGCCAGGCTCTCGTCTCCGACCACCGCACGATCGTGGAGTGCGTGCAGGAGTGGTGGCATGACTCACGCACCCCTGACCAGGCCCGCGAGTTGTCCTTGCTGCTGCCGAAGCTGTTCTTGCAGTTCTTCTCCAGCACCAGCCTGGTGCTGGAGGATGACACCGGGATCAAAGCGTTCCTGGTCGGCTTCCACTCCGCCGACAACGAGGATGAGGCGTACATCCACTTCGTGGGGGTAGACCCGAGGCTACGTGGACAAGGCGTGGCCCGCAGGCTTTACACGGCGTTCCTTCAACGCGCCGCCGAGGCAGGCCGCGAGGAAGTGCGTGCGATCACCTCGCCCGCAAACACCGGGTCCATCGCGTTTCACCGGGCCATGGGCTTTGACCTCGAAGAGGGCGATCGTGAGATCGATGGCCTGCCCGTGCACAGCGACTACGACGGCCCTGGGCAGGACCGCGTGTGCTTCTACAAGAAGATCGCACCCCGCGCAAAGACGTGACTTGAGACCGGCACCGCTGCTGACTGCTGTGACCGCCACTTGGCCAACTGAGACGACTTCTTAGGGGTGGGGAGCGGGTTTCTAGTTGCTGTTTGGTGTGTATGCGGGGTGGTTTTGTGGGTGTGGTTGGTGGGTGGTTTGTTGTTTTGGTGGTGGTGGCGTTGTGTGGTGGGGTGTTAGTTGTTGCCGCCGTTGCCGCCGTTGGCGCTTTGGTTGCAGATTCCGGCGCAGATTCCGCCGTTGCCGCCGGTTCCGCCGTGGCCGTACACCGGTTGTGCGGGTCGGCGGCGGTTCCTGCGGACGGGTCTCGATCGCCGCTTTGACCTGTGACGAACCCGGACGCAGATCCCGGCTGGTCTGCGGGCCCCGCCCAGGCGGCGGGCGGCGCGGCGGACGCGAGAGTTTCTCCTGGCGTGACTTTCGCGACCTGCGTGTCGCCGTGCATCAGTAACTTGGCGGTCTGATCGTCTTCGTGTGGGACGACCTCAGCGTCCACAGGGCCACAGGCCTGAGGGCGTTCGCCGCTTCATGGGGCTGGCTGACCGTCTACTGCCTGCCGCCCTGCGCATCCGGCCTCAACCCCGTCGAAGGCGTCTGGTCCCTGCTGCGGCGCGGCTGGCTGTTCAACGTCGCCCTTCACCGCCCCCGGGCACCTCATCCGGCGCATTCGGCGGGGCTTACGCCACATCCAGTACGGCAGCGACCTCATGGACGGCTGCCTCACCGAAACCGGCCTGTCCATCAATCCCTGAGCCAGGACGGCATCACGAATTCAACCTCAGTAGGGGGCCCGGGCGGCCGGTTGGTTGGTGGGCTGCCCGGGCCCCCTTGTGGTGGCGGGGGTGGGTGTCTGTTTGGTTGTGGTGTTCGGTTTGT
>NZ_JBSGZO010000255.1:0-12211 GCF_053611045.1 Streptomyces sp. NPDC054841
GCGGCGAGGAGAGCATAAGGGCAGGGCACGACATCGACGCCACCGCAAAGAGCGCCAACGTTGACCGATCGTGGGCCGAGCTCTGGCACCAGCTCTTTCAGCCTGAGTTGCGCACCTCTGTCCGTATGGAAGACGACCCCGTGAACCTGGCTGCCGCAGGCGGCCACGGCCATCTCGATCGCGTCGGTGACGAGCTGGGTGCGCATGTGGTCGGCGATTGACCAGCCCACGACCCGCCTCGAGCAGATGTCGATCACCGTGTCGAGGTGGAGCCACGAGGCTCCGACGGCTATGTGAGTGATGTCCTCGCACCACATGGCGTTCAGGGTGTCCGCGGTGAAGTCCTGCATCACCCCACGGCGCCCATCACTCCTGACTCAACCTCCAATATCAGCGGGCCGATCCGCGCCAGCAATCGTGTTGTCGACGGCTGAAAAGTGGTTCTGGATCACTTTCAGAAGCCGTATCTCTATCGATCACGAGCGCGATGTGATCGAAAACGGGAGTGGGGGCGGGTGAACTTGGCCGTGACGTGCATGAAGACAGGGCCTCCGGTGCAGCACGAGGGTTGCGAAGCCAACTCGTGAGCCTGGGGAGGCCCTGTTGTCGCAGTTCTATGCGGTTTCGTCGTTCACGTTCAACTCGTCTGCCCTATCGTGTGATTGCCTCGCGCATCGGTTCGGGAACGCGGCCGACCGTCCGAATAGGATGCGCAGGTACCCGTCGGACATGACGGATGAGGAGTGGGCGGTGGTGCGCGACGCGCTGCCCGTCCCGGCGTGGCTGGAGGGCCGGGGTGGACAGCCCGAGGGCTACTGTCACTGGCAGATGTTGGATGCGATCCGCTATGTCACGGACAACGGGATCAAGTGACGCTCCATGCCGGCCGACTTTCCCGCGTGGGACGGGAGTGTCCAATAGACGGCGGATCCGATGATCAAGGAGACGCCTGATGAGCGAGACCATCACCGAGCACGAGGCCGTGGAGGAGTCGGTCGTCGAGCTGGCCGCAGAGGCGGTGTCGGACGAGCAGTTGATCGGGATGCTGGTCGACCGTGCCCGCTCCGACGGGCTCCAGCTGACCGGGGAGGGCGGGCTGCTGCAGCAGCTGACGAAGCGGGTGCTGGAGTCCGCCCTGGAGGGCGAGATCACCGATCACGTCGGCTATGACAAGCACGACGCGGCGGGCAGGAACAGCGGCAACAGCCGTAACGGCACCCGTTCGAAGACCGTGCTGACCGATGTCGGCCCGGTCGAGGTGAAGGTGCCCCGCGACACCGCCGGCACCTTCGAGCCGCAGATCGTCGGCAAGCGGCAGCGCTTCCTAATGCTGTTGTCAAACGGCCGTAGTGACTGGCGGTGCGACTTCGTAGCACCGTCGGTCGCGGATCAGGGCCCAGATGACGTTGACGCGTCGGCGGGCGAGGGCGAGTACGGCTTGGACGTGCTTCTTCCCTTCGGCGCGTTTGCGGTCGTAGAACTTCCGCGAGTTCGGGTCGTAGCGGACGCTGACGAGTGCGGAGGTGTAGAAGACGCGCTGGAGTCTTCGGTGGTAGTTGTTCGGCCGGTGGAGGTTGCCGCTGACCTTGCCCGAGTCGCGGGGTGCGGGGGCGACGCCGGCGAAGGCCGCGAGGGCGTCCGGGGAGTCGAAGTCGTCCAGGCTGCCGCCGACGGCGGCGAGGAACTCGGCGCCGAGGACCGCGCCGATGCCGGGGACGCTCTGGACTATGTCGGCGAGTTCGTGCTCGCGAAACCGGCCCTCGATGAGCTTGTCCATCTCGGAGATCTGCTCGTTGAGGGTCATCACCTCCTCGGCCAGGGTGTGGACCAGTTTCGCAATGGTCTTCTCCCCGGGAACAGAGGTGTGCTGGCGTTCAGCGGCCTCGACGGCTGCTTCGGCCAGGGATCTTGCGCTTCGGACCTTGCGGTTGGCCAGCCACTTGGTCAGCCGTGTGACCCCGGCGCGGCGGATCGCGGCCGGGGTCTGGTAGCCCGTCAGCAGCTTGAGTGGGCCGGTGTTGGTCAGGTCCAGGGTCCGTTCCAGGGCCGGGAACATGCCCAGCAGGGTGCCGCGGAGGCGGTTCACCGCGCGGGTGCGGTCCTCGACCAGGTCGGTGCGGCGTCCGGTCAGCAGCCGCAGTTCGACGGCGGCTTCGTCACCGGGGCGAATGGGCCGCAGGTCGCGGCGCATCCTGGCCTGGTCGGCGATGACGTAGGCGTCACGGGCGTCGGTCTTGCCCTCGCCGCGGTAGCCGTCGGATGCCCGGTTCACGAGGCGGCCGGGGATGTAGAGGACCTCCTGGCCATGGTTGATCAGCAGCGCCAGCAGCAGCGCGGGTTCTCCTCCAGTCATGTCGATGGCCCAGGTCACCTGACGGCCGTCGGCCAGGGCCAGGACGTCACCGATCAGCTTCAACAGCTCGGGCTCGTCGTTGGCGACCCGCCGCGACAGCAGGGTCTTGCCGTCGGCATCCAACGCGAGGCCGTGATGGTGGCCCTTGCCGCTGTCGATCCCCGCCCATATCCGGCTCATCTTGCTCCTGACGCGCGTGTTCGTGTTGTTCGTACCACGGACGACTTCGCCGGCATTGCTCTACTCAGCGACTTGTTCGCACTTCCTAATCGGCGGCCGAGTCGTCGTGGGGTGCCGGGCGGCGAAGCGTTGCAAGCCACGAGACGGCAGCCGCCTGACAGCCACACCCAGCACCCCTGGGCGACCCAACCCTACGAATGGCTCGATCAACCCGATCAAGACGGTAGAGCCGTCTGACCGGCGTGGACGAGATGGTGCTGTCGCTGTCCGCGAAGGGCCTGACGCACGGAGAGATATCGGCTCATCTGGCCGAGGTGTACGGGGCGAACGTGTCGAAGCAGACCATCACCACGATCACGGACAAGGTGATGGAGGGCATGGCCGAATGGCAGTCACGTCCGCTCGACCGCGTCTACCCCGTCGTCTTCGTGGACGCCATCAACGTGAAGATCCGCGACGGCCAGGTCGCCAACAGGCCGATCTACATCGCCATGGCCGTCACCGTCGAGGGAACCCGCGACATCCTGGGGATCTGGGCCGGGGACGGCGGTGAGGGCGCCAAGCACTGGCTCCAGGTCTTCACCGAGCTCCGCAACCGCGGTGTCGAGGACGTCCTCATGCTCGTCTGCGATGGCCTGAAGGGACTGCCGGATGCGGTGGAGACGGTCTGGCCCCGAACGATCGTGCAGACCTCATCCATGCACACTCCTTGGTGGCGGGAATCCCCCGCCGGTCACCGTGCCAGCGGGAGAGGACCTGTGCAGACGCGTTGCCTTCGAGGCCCCCATGCAGACCTGTCCCTCCCGCTGGAGGCGGGCCGCGAACTGGCCAGCGGGAGTTGCGCTTCGAGCGCCGAGATGAGGTTCCAGCGGGGCCGCCCGGTCGGTGACCAGGACCGACAGGACGGAACTCATGGACCACTCGTTACCCACCAACCACCCGAATTCAGAGGGCGTGTTCGCCGGCCTCGACTGGGGCAACATCCATCAGCAGCTCTGCCTCGTAGACGCGGCCGGCCAGGTCGTGCACCAAGGGCGCTACGCGCACACCGCTGACGGCCTGGAGCGTCTGGACCGGCACCTGCGCAGTCACGCACCACTGACCGGGATCGCCATCGAGCGAGGCGAGGGCCTGCTGGTCGAACGTCTTCAAGCCGCAGGTCACATCCTCTACTGCGTCTCTCCGAAGATCTCCGCGCGAGCGCGGGAACGCTACCGGATGGCCCCGAAGAAGGACGATGCCTTCGACGCGTTCGTCCTGGCCGACAGCCTCCGCCACGAGTACCGGCACTGGCGGCCGCTGCCGGTCGCCTCACCGAAGCTGGCCGAGCTGCGGGCCGTCATCCGCGACCGCGAACGCGTCGTCTGGAACCAGCGCGACCTGGAGAATCAGCTGCGGGCCATCCTCGAGTCCTACCACCCGGCCGTGCTGCACCTGTTCTCCTCCCTCGACCGCGACATCAGCCTCGCGTTCCTGCAGGACTACCCGGCCCCCGAACAGGCCCGTCACGTCGGACCTGCGCGGATGAAGGCGTTCATCGGCCGCCACGGCTACTCCGGCCGCACCCGCCCCGAAGTACTGGTGGAACGGCTGCGTACACACCTGCTGACCGCCGCACCGGGCACAACCTCCGGCAAGCAGCTGACCGCTGTCCTGTTCGCCGAGCAACTCGCCCTGCTCAACGACCACATCCGCATCCTCAACAAACGAGTCGATGAGCTCCTGGCCGCCCACCCAGACGCGCCGATCTTCCTCAGCTTCCCCTGCATGGGACGCTCCTGCGCGGCCACTCTGCTGGCCGAGATGGGCGAGGACCGCGAGCGGTTCCCCACCCCGGCCGCGCTCATGGCCGAGACCGGCGTCGCCCCCGTCACCCGCTCCTCCGGCCGCACCCGGCAGGTCCGCTTCCGCTACGCGGCCAACAAGCGGATGCGTCACGCGGTGGACTGGTGGGTCTTCAACATGGCCCGCGAGGTCCCCTGGGTGCGCGAGGCATACGAGCAGGCCAGGGCCCGCCGCCAGCCTCACAACCGGGCCATCCGCGGTCTGGGCGCCCGCTGGGTCCGCGTCCTCTGGCGCTGCTGGCAGGACCACACCCTCTACGACCCCGAGTTCCACTTCAACACCCGTCCGGAGGCCGACCTGACGGCCTGAACACCTTTCACCGCCGCTGAAGCAACCGCGAGGTGATCAAGGAGTCATCCCGCGGCTCTTCGCCATGCCCTCAACCAGATACAGGCCGAGCTACACGCCAACACACCCCAGAGCCGGGAAGGTTGACAGGGGGAGTCTGCATCGTCCACTTGATCCGCAACAGCATCCGTTACGTCGCCCGCCAGGACTGGGACAAGGTCGCGCGTGACCTTCGGCCCGTCTATACCGCGCCGAGCGAGGCCGCGGCGACCGAGCGGTTCCTGGAGTTCTCCGAGAAGTGGGGCACCAAGTATCCGGCCGTGATCAAGCTGTGGGAAGTCGGCTTCATACTGCCTGTCCTGTCTCGTAGTTGGTGTCCGCTCGCCGCTTGAGGTGGGAGGAGGTGGCTACGCGCTGTTTCCAGTACGCCTCGATTTCGCTGTCCCAGGCGATGCACCAGCGGCGGTGTCGTGCCTGGCGGGCGGCCATCTCGCCGCTGCGGATCCAGGGGTAGATCGCGGCTTCGTGGATGCCGAGGATCCGGGCGGCTTGCGGCACGGTGATCTCCCCGTGTTCGGTGGGGTTGTTGCGCCTGGAGCCGATCGCGTGCTGGGCCCGGATGTGTCGAATCGAGTTCACCGTGAAGGGGCGGCAGTTGCCGGTCTTGAATCCGAGGCTGTTGAGGTGTTCGGCGATCTCGGCGTCGCTGCGGACAGCCAGCAGCTCGCGGACGATCTCGACGGCTCGGGTGGGGTTGCGGTTGGTACGGCGGTCGCAGGTGATCTCGTCGACGGCGCCGGTATGCCAGTGCACCCCGATGTGAGCACGGGCGTCATCGACATGCCGCACGGTCACGTCCGCGATCAGTGTCCGTAGCAGGCGCTTGCGGTCCTTGGCCGTGGTGGTCGGCGCCTGCCACAGGGCCGGCAGGTCACGGGCGAGCTCACGCAGCCGCGCGGCCTCGGGCAGGGCCGGCTCGGCAGCGATCAGGTCGGCCAGCGCGGTCTCGGCCTGGGCCAGCGCGGCGAGTTTTGCCTCCCAGCGGCTCTCCAGCGAGCGGGCCACCAGGCGATTTTCCGGTTCGACCTGGCTGAAGGCGCGCTCGGCCCGCTCCGCCTCATATCGGGCGCGTTCCACGGCGAGTTCGGCGGCCCGGTGCGAGCGCCGGTGGCGGTGGTGGACCTCATCGGCCGCGGCCAGGGCGAGGTGCACCTGCTCGGGAGTCAGGGCGGCCAGCAGCAGATCGACCACCTGCGGGTCGACCGCCGCGGCGGCGATCGAGTGGCATCCGGGGGTCTGGAGCGCGTCGCTGCGGGCGCGGGTGCACACATAGTCCGCGGTGCCGTCCGCACGCCGGTATCGGGTGTTCATCGGGAAGCCGCACGAGCCGCAGAAGATGATGCCCTGACACACCGGCACCCCCTCGCGCGGCGGCCTTGCCTTGGTCCGGGTGCGGTTGGCGGCCAGCTTCGCTTCGATCTGCAGAAAGCGCTGCCAGGAGATATAGCCCTCGTGGTGGTTGGGGATCAGTACGGCCCACTGATCGCGAGGGCGGCGGTTTACCGAGGTGACCACGGTGCCATCGGGCCGCACCTTGCGGGTGCTGGTTGATCGGCCGAAGGCGTATGCCCCGGCATAGACCGGGTTCTTCAGCACGGCGGCGGCCCGGCCGTGGGTGAGGCGTCCCCAGCCCAGCCGGCCATCCCACACCCCGGTGTCGCGGCGCGGGAAGCGGCGTCCGGCGAACGCGCGGACCACCCCCAGGGCGGAGCCGTGCTGGTCGAACAGGGTGAAGACGTCCGCGACCGCCGTCCGTACCTCTTCGTCGGGGTCCACAGTGATGGTGCCGTCGTCGGCATAGACCATGCCGACGGGCAGCGGAAGCCTCAGGTCACCGCGTTCGGCGGCGGCCTTGCGGGCGCCGTGCAGGCGTCCTGCCAGGATGTGCAGCTCGGCCTCGCTCATCGTGGACTTCAAACCGAGGACGAGGCGGTCGTTGAAATCGCCCAGGTCATAGACGCCGTCGGCGTCGATCAGGAGGGTGTCGGTCAGGCGCGCGAACTCCAGCAGCCGGCCGAACTCGGCCGAGGAGCGGGCCAGCCGGGAGACCTCCAGTCCGAAGACCGCGCCGACCTCGCCGAGGCAGACCCGGGCCACCAGTTGCTGGAATCCGGCCCGCAGCCCGGAGAACCGGCCCGAGGCGCCCAGGTCGGCGTCGACGACGCCGACGTCGGACTCTGCCCAGCCCAACTCCCTCGCCCGGTCGGCCAGCCCGTACTGGCGGGCGGTCGACTCGGTGTTCTCCCGCACCTGCAGCAGGGTCGACTGCCGCACATAGATCAGCGCCAGCCTCGACCGGTGCGAGGAGGTGATCTTCTGCAGCCCGCTCATCGACACCCGCCTCCCCGCGCAAGCACGACTCGACCATGTTCGCCACCAGCAGCGCGGCGGTCCGGCTCCAGTCCTCCACCACAGTCACCGCCCGTCACCGATGCTCGGGCACCCAAGGCCGCAAATAGGAGGGCGCCCTTCACGACGATCCTCCGTCTCCCGGCTCGACGCCACGGCTCATGAGGGCATCTACCAGCGCAGACAGCGCACCGAGCCCGGCGGTCGCAAGCCGGTGCTCGCCCGGAGCGGGGCCGCGGTCTGTCCACCCCTGCGGAAGCGTCACCGTCACACCGTCACCGGCGGTGCAGATGAACACCAGACCGCTGGAGCGACGCACCATGCGGCACACTCGCAACCGGCGCCCCGACAGCGGATGGAACGGATGCGTGACCAGCAAGGTGTCCTCAGAAACGCCGCGAAGAGGAGCACTATGCGATGTCCTCTGGTCCGATGCCTGGGCCGAGATGGTGCCCTTCCTCTCCTTCGACGTCGAGATCCGCAAGGTCATTTGCTCGACGAATGCGATCGAGAGCGTGAACGCCCGCATCCGCAAAGCCGTCCGGGCCCGCGGCCACTTCCCTTCGGAGAACGCCGCGTTGAAGTGCGTCTACATGGCGCTGATGAGCCTGGCCCCGACTGGCAAGGGCCGGCGCCGCTGGACGATGCGCTGGAAGGCCCCGCTGAACGCCTTCCAGATCGCCTTCGAAGGCCGACTCACCCCCACCAGCCACTGACCCTCAACAACCAAGATCAGCCGTTGATTGGACAGACCCGCATCCGGAAAGTGATCCAGAACCGCGATTCAAGCGTCGCCGACACAATCGGATCCGCGGGGCCGTTGCTGGTAGCCAACGACCTTGCGCTGCCTGCAGCCGACCGACGAGACCGGTTCCGGTTACGGGCCCCGGCTGCCTCCGAGCCACACCTCCGGCAAGAAGAGGGCTTCAGTGGGACTCATTGGCCGGTATACGTAATGTCAACAGGCGAGCAACCCAGGGCGTGGCGAAACCCCGGCGAACCCCGGCGCCGTCCGGTGCGTAACGTCCAGTGACGGGGAATCGAGTGGCTGCCAGCGGCTTGTGACCCGCAGCCCACCGGACCGAGGAGAAGACCGATGAGCGAGCTGAGCGCGGAACGGGGAGCGTCCCAACCGGATGAAGGGAGCCTGGTCCTGCCGCGGGCCGGGCTTCCTCACGGGCTCGACCTGCTCAGTGACGAAACAGCTGCTATCGAGCAGCCGGTGGAGCCGCCGGGTCCCGCCGAGCCTGTGGCGGGACGCCGCTCCGCAAGCGGTCCGCACAGTGTCTGCGCCTCGTTTCAGGAGTTGGGTGGAACGGCACGCGGCCATATACCCGGTGGTAGTGCGACCGAGGGTGGTGCTCCGGCTTACTGCACAGGACGCAGCAGCATCAATTCCGGTAAGGCGTCGATGTTCACCGCCGACTGCATTGCCTACCGAGGGCGTTGGACCGACGCGACGATACACCCAGCCAAGTGCGGCACCAGCGTCGTACGACTGCACAACCGTGGCGTGGACTGGCGTGGTGCCGTCAGGATGTATGTCCACCTCGGCTCTGCCCAGACAGTTGTGAGCTGCACGGCATGACACGTCAACAGTCCGCTCCCAAATCGGCCGACCGGTACGGACGCGGCGGTCGGAGGCGCTCCGAGAGGTCGAAACCCTCAGGAGAGCCGAACCCGGCGGGCGAGAGCGCGGCCGAACGGCAACAGACTCCCGCCAGCCCGACGAGCCCGGTGATCACCAGGACCAGCGGAGCGGCCACCGTCCAGGTGGTTGGCGCCCACCTGCTGGTCACGGACCCCGCGCACCCCGTGGACCGGCTCGCGGAGGCCGTCGGACAACTCTCGCTCCCTCCTGGCACCCCCGCAGTTATCGTGACAGCCGCTGGAAACGGCCTGTGGGGCGCTTTGCCAGAGATCCGCGCCCATGCCCAGCAGCGGGGCGCTACCACAGTGGTGCTTGCCGCATCTGATCTCGCCGCCCCGCTGCCCGACGGCCGGACGCCCGCTCAGGTCGCCGTCGAGGCGCTCAAGCTCGAGGTGCTGGCCCCCGACGGCCTGGTCTCCTTCGGACACGGCGGGCGGCTGATCGTCGCGCCGCGCAAGGCCGCTCCGGAAGTCCGCTCAGGCTGCCCTACCTTCGGCTGGTGGGCGCTGTCCCCAGGAGGGCGATCCCGGCCGCTGGGCACGATCCTGCCTGCACCGCGGTGGCGGCAGGCACTACGCCCCGGAGCGGCCCCGTCAGGCTCGGTTGCCATCCCTGCGGGCCTATGGTTCGCAGCCCCTGACGGCCCGTGGCCGACCGCCGTCCTGCAGGCCATCCCCGACCCCGAGTGCCCGACCGTACTGGTCGGTAGCCCTGCAGGGCCCGCTCCGGACCCAGATCGGCTCGCGGCCTTCGTCCGTGCTCTGCCCCCGCTGCCGGCACCTCCGATCCTTGCTGCTCCCTGGAGTGCTCCTGACGAAGCCGCCCAATTCGCCGCCGGTACCGCAGCCCTTATCGGCACCCCCGTACGGCTTCGCTTCGGCCTGACGATCGACAGCCCCGATGGACCGGCTGTACGTGCGGTCGGCCGGGACGGGCGGCTGTCCTGGGAATCGTGGTTCACCGAACTCCGGGCCCTGCCGTTGCCGGACGGTGCTGGAGCTGACATCGTGCCCTATGCCCGGCGGGTGCCAGCCCAGTCGGCCAGGATCGCACCTGCCCTGTTCGAGCTGGGCCGGGGCTGGATCACCGAGGTGGTCCCCAGCGGACTGTGGTGCAGGCCGGCCGGGACTCCGGACGATCCATGGGCCCGCTCCGCGCTGCTCGATCCGGACCGTCCCACCGTGATCGTGGGGGAGGCTGGCCTGCCAGTCCATGCCGAGATCTGGGAATCCGTGGCCCGCATGCTGAACGGCATCCATGAACCCCTGATTCTCGTTCGCGGGACCCTTGACGCAACGTCAGCTACAGCCGCACGCATCGTCACTGACTCCGCAGGAACATTGGCCGTTGACAGCGTCAGTGCCGCACCCGCACCGGCATCCGAGCCAGCAACGCCGGCATCCCCCGCGCCTTCACTGGCAACCTCGGCGGATACCGAACCAGCCGCCGGAAACAACGGTCAGGTCGAGCCCAGGCCGAAGCCCCTTCCTGCCCGACGCGATACGGCGGCCCTGCTGGGTGCGTTCGCTGCCCCGCCTCGCGTTGTCCGCACGGTCTCGGCGCTGAGCGGTGATCAGCTTAATCCAGAGAAGGGCGAGCGGCCCCCGGTCGAACTGTTGCCACAGCTCGACCGGGGATCCGGTCGTCCTCCGGCTCTGGATGCCCAAGAGCCCGCGCGGGACGAGGACCCCTCGCCGCTCCTGTCGCCAGCGGACCTGCCCGTCGAGACGGGGCCCGTCGGGTCGTCCGAGGAGAGCCCAGACGCCCAGATGACGCTCGCCGAGCTGGGCTCTACCTCTGCGACCACCGATGGCGAAATCACCACTGAGGCGTTCGACGAACGGGAGCAGGACCGCCTCACCTGCCTCACCAGGCCCGAGACCGCGTCGGGTACGGCGGGCTATACGCTGATCTCGGCAGAGGATGCGCTCGGCACTCCTGCTGGCCCGGACGAGCGTCGCCGCTTCCGGGAAGCCTTGGGCAGTCTCTTCGACAATTACTCAGGGCGGGTCGAGGCCCTTGTCGCCCAGTCTCCCGGGCTGCGGGCGGGTGACAGCGACGACACCAAGACGGATCTGGTGGCCGTGCTGCTGGACAGCATCGACACGGGCACCCTGATGTCGCGCAGTGAACTCGCCACGAATCTCCGCCGGGCCGGGGAGTCGGCCGAGCCCTATGCGGCCTGCCTGCTCTCAGGTCTGCGTAGATTGCCCAGCTACCCGGGTGCGGTGACCTGTGGCGCGCAGTTGCCGACGGGCGCTTTGGCGCTCTACCGTCCGGGGACGGTCCTGCACGAACCAGCACCGGTCAGTGCCCTCGCAGGTACCGAACTCCCCCTGGACAGCAGCGTCCAGTATCTCATCTGGTCTGTGACTGGCCGCCGTACAGCCGTGCTGACCGGCGAGGGCGAATACGGGGAAGTGGTGTTCCCCCCGGGCAGCAGATTTGTGGTGTTGGAAGCGGTGGTGGCAGGGAAGGACGGTGGGCCCGCACGGGTGTTCCTGCGGGAGACGAGGGGGCCCCGCCCGTCTGGTCAGAGCCTTGACCCCACAGCGATGGCCAAAGAGATGACACGCAACCGGACCGCGCAGGAGAAGCTGAAGCAGGCTCTGCCTGAAGAGGGCCCTGGATCCCCCTCTTCCGTTGCCGGGGACAGGGCTCTTCGGGCTGAGCGTTTTCTGCTGCCGATCGGACTGAGCGCGGGGGAGTAACCGCCAGACGGCCCACTGAGCGGGCCCGACTTCGGCTGGTGCAGCGGCATCTCCACCGACCGGGGTCGGGCCCTTCGTCGTCAGTCGTCCAGGAACTGGATGTCTGGAGGCTCTGCGAGGGACACCGCGCGTCCCCCGAAGTAGGGGTCCTCGTCGTCCAGATCGTCTGCTTCCTCCGCAATGCTCGCGGCACGTGAGAGCTCGCCGATCGCCGACGCTGCCATTATGGATACGTCGATAGTGCCCGGCAGTTCGGATGCAGGCTGAGCGGGGTTCGGCGCAGGTTCTGAGGTCGCCACCACCGGCGCGGCATGTTCCGGCTCCGTTGCCTCGGCGGCCCGCGGGGCTGGGTGCGGTGTCGGCTGCCTGGCACAGTCCGTGGCATGTGAGGGGTTGTCCGTTACGGGTATCGCTGTCGGCTTGTCGACAAAAGACGACAGCTCGGGAGCAGCATTCGGGGCAGGTATCGCTATGGGTTCCGGGGTCGGCCCAGTGACGGCGGTAGTCTTCAAACCCGTCGCAGCCGTCACCTTTTCCAGCTCCGCGACACTGACCGTCTGCTCCGGCTCCGTCACAGCGTCGGTGCGCGGGACGGTCTCAGGGACCACCGGATCCGACCAGAAGTCCCAACTCACATCCTCAACCGCAGTCGATGTTGTCCCGGATATCGCAAGGTCCTTGCCTGCCGGAAGGGCGGCCGCCCCGGGGGGGGCCGGCGTTGTGGGCCCCACGGGTTACGGGCCCCGGTGGGGGGCGGGGGGGGGGGGAATGGCC
>NZ_JBSGZO010000256.1:0-12131 GCF_053611045.1 Streptomyces sp. NPDC054841
ACCAGGCCCGACTGCAGGCCCGCTTCGGCCGTGCCTGGCGCCGCAAGGCCCCGGTCGAGGCGCTGATGCCGCTGCGGCTCGCGAAGTACGGCGTTCCGCTGGCGGAGACGGCCCCCGCGGGGCTGGCCGCCGCCGGCATCGAGCCCGCACTGCTGCCCCCGAACCCGGCGCCTGCGGCAGCGCTCTCCCCCACGGAGCGGTCCGCGGCGCAGCTGCCGCCGACGCCGGGGCCCCAGCAGGAGTGGCCCCAGGCCCACCCCGACGAGCAGCAGCTGCTGCCGCAGGACGGCCACGCCGGTAACCACGAAAGCCCGTGGTTCGCGGCGCCCCAGGTCCCGCAGGAGGCGTACGAGAGCGCGTACAACCCGACGTACGTCGAGGGGCTGGAGCCGACCCCGGTCGCCGTGCCGGCCGGCCCGGACGCCATGCCTGTCGGCCCCGGACCCGGTCCTGGCGCCATCCCGGGCCCGCGCGCCGAGCAGCAGCCGGCGTACGAGCAGGCGCCGGAGCCCGAGCCGCAGCCGGAGCCCGCGCAGGAGCCCGGTGCGGACACCATCGACGACATCCAGTTCGCGGAGCTGGCGTACCCGGTCTTCAAGGAGTACGTGGACCTGCACGGCATGTTCCCGAGCAACGACCAGCTCGACATAACCCTGGCCGACGCCCACGGCATCAAGCACACGCGCAGCGCCAGCCTGCTGCGCCGGCTCACGCCGCAGTTCCAGAACCGCTACCAGTCCGAGCTCGAGGCGGAGCACATCGCCTGAGCCGGGCTCCGGCCGGCCTTCACCCCGGCCGCAGGCCGACCCTCACCCCGTGCGCCCTGCGGGCAGGCTCCGAAGCATGCCTGGTACCGCCCGGTCGGCCCGGGCGTCCGTCCCCGGTCCCGGACGGTCTCCCTTGTACAGAAGGGAGACCGTTGTGCAGAAGGGAGACCGTCCGGCGACTGCGTGGATCCGTCAGACCGCGATCAGCTTGCGCACCCGGTCCGCACCCACCGCGAGCAGCAGCGTCGGCAGCCGCGGCCCCGTCTCGCGGCTGACCAGCAGGCGGTACAGCAGCGCGAAGAAGGAGCGCTGGGCGACCTTCAGCTCCGGGGTGGGCTTGGCGTCCGGCTCCAGGCCCGCCATCACCTTCGGCACGCCGTAGACGAGCGTGGTGAGCCCGTCCAGCGACCAGTGCGAGTCCAGGCCCTCCAGCAGCAACCGCAGCGACTCGCGCCCCTGGTCGTCGAGCGAGCCGAGCAGCTCCGCGTCGGGCTCGGAGCGCACGACCGTCCGCGCATCGGCCGGGACCTGGGTGGTGATCCAGTTCTCCGCGCGGTCGAGGCGCGGACGCGCCTCGTCCAGCGAGGTCAGCGGGTTCGCCGGGTCCAGCTCGCTCAGGATCCGCAGGGTCTGCTCGTCGTGCCCGGCCGTGATGTCGACGACCGAAGCGAGCGTGCGGTACGGCAGCGGCCGCGGCGTACGCGGCAGCTCTTCGGCGGCAGTGCGCACCGCGCGCGAGTGGGCGGCGGCGTCGGCCGGCAGCACGGAGCCGTCCTCGACCTTGGACTCCAGCTTGTCCCACTCGTCGTAGAGCCGCTGGATCTCCTGGTCGAAGGCGATCTTGAAGGACTGGTTGGGCTTGCGGCGCGCGTACAGCCAGCGCAGCAGCGGCGCTTCCATGATCTTCAGCGCATCCGCGGGCGTCGGCACGCCACCGCGCGACGACGACATCTTCGCCATGCCGGAGATTCCGACGAAGGCGTACATCGGGCCGATCGGCTGCACCCCGTCGAAGATCTCGCGGACGATCTGCCCGCCGACGACGAACGACGAACCGGGCGACGAGTGGTCGACACCGCTCGGCTCGAAGATCACGCCCTCGTACGCCCAGCGCATCGGCCAGTCGACCTTCCAGACCAGCTTGCCGCGGTTGAACTCGCTCAGCCGGACCGTCTCGGAGAAGCCGCAGGCGGTGCAGGAGTACGTCAGCTCGGTCGTCGAGTCGATGTACTCGGTGACCGTCGTCAGGTCCTTCTCGCAGTTGCCGCAGTACGGCTTGTACGGGAAGTAGCCCGCGGAGCCGCCGCTGCCGTCGTCCTCGCTCGCCGCGCCGGAGCCCTCGGCGGCCTCCAGCTCGGCCTCGTCGACCGGCTTCTGCTGCTGCTTCTTCGCCTGGACCTTGGCCTTCGTCCGGTACTGGTCGAGGATTCCGTCGATCTCGGCGCGGTGCTTCATCGCGTGCAGGATCTGCTCGCGGTACACACCCGACGTGTACTGCTCGGTCTGGCTGATCGGGTCGTACTCGACACCCAGCTCGGCGAGGGACTCGACCATGGCGGCCTTGAAGTGCTCCGCCCAGTTCGGGTACTCCGAGCCCGCGGGCGCCGGCACCGAGGTCAGCGGCTTGCCGATGTGCTCGGCCCAGGAGTCGTCGACGCCCGGGACCCCGGCCGGCACCTTGCGGAAGCGGTCGTAGTCGTCCCAGGAGATCAGGTGCCGGACCTCGTGCCCGCGCCGCCGGATCTCGTCCGCGACCAGGTGCGGGGTCATGACCTCGCGCAGATTGCCCAGGTGGACGGGCCCGGACGGGGACAGGCCAGAGGCAACCACGACCGGTTTCCCGGGCGCACGCCGTTCCGAATCGGCGATGACATCGTCCGCGAAACGGGAGACCCAGTCGGTCTCGGTGCTGCTCTGAGCCACGATCGGCACGTCCTTGAATGCTTGATTCTGTCGAAACTGGCGTTTGCCATTCTCCCAGACGGAACAGCGGGCCCTGTGGTTGTCCACAGGCGCGCGGTTCGTCGGAGAGTCCGGCGGGAGAAACAGGTTGCTCCCCCATGGGACACTTGACTACCGAATTGGCACCACTGATGACCCACTGACGCCTCACTCACAGGAACGGAAGCTCATGGCCTCGGTCCCTTCCCTCGCTTCGACCGTGCAGCAGCGCCTCGCGGACGCCCTCTCGGCAGCCCTGCCGGAGGCCGGCTCCGCCGACCCGCTGCTGCGACGTAGCGACCGGGCCGACTTCCAGGCCAACGGCATCCTGGCGCTCGCCAAGCAGCTCAAGGGCAACCCGCGCGAGCTGGCGACCAAGGTCGTCGAGGCGATCCCCGCCAACGACCTGCTCAAGGACATCGAGGTCTCCGGCCCCGGCTTCCTCAACATCACGATCACCGACGAGGCGATCGTGAAGACCCTCGCCGCCCGCGCCGCGGACGACCGCCTCGGCGTTCCGTACGCGGAGAAGCCCGGCACGACCGTGGTCGACTACGCCCAGCCGAACGTGGCGAAGGAGATGCACGTCGGCCATCTGCGCTCCGCCGTGATCGGCTCGGCCATGGTCGAGATCCTGGAGTTCACCGGCGAGAAGGTGATCCGGCGCCACCACATCGGCGACTGGGGCACCCAGTTCGGCATGCTCATCCAGTACCTGATCGAGCACCCCCACGAGCTGGACCACAAGGCTTCCGAGGACGCCGCCGTCTCCGGCGAGGAAGCCGCGTCCAACCTGAACCGGCTCTACAAAGCCTCGCGCGCCCTCTTCGACTCCGACGAGGAGTTCAAGGACCGGGCCCGGCGCCGGGTGGTCGACCTCCAGGCGGGCGACGAGCACACCCTCGCCATGTGGCAGCGGTTCGTGGACGAGTCGAAGATCTACTTCTACTCGGTCTTCAACAAGCTGGACATGGAGATCAACGACCCGGACATCGTCGGCGAGTCCGGCTACAACGACATGCTCGAAGAGACCTGCCGCCTCCTGGAGGAGTCGGGCGTCGCGGTCCGCTCCAACGGTGCGCTCTGCGTCTTCTTCGACGACGTCAAGGGCCCCGACGGCAACCCGGTCCCGCTGATCGTCCAGAAGTCCGACGGCGGCTTCGGCTACGCGGCGACGGACCTCTCCGCGATCCGCGACCGCGTCCAGAACCTCGGCGCGACCGCGCTGCTGTACGTGGTGGACGTCCGCCAGTCGCTCCACTTCAAGATGGTCTTCGAGACCGCCCGCCGCATCGGCTGGCTGAACGACGACGTCACGGCCGTCCAGCTCGCCTTCGGCACGGTCCTGGGCAAGGACGGCAAGCCGTTCAAGACCCGTGAGGGCGAGACGGTGCGGCTGGTCGATCTGCTGGACGAGGCGGTCGAGCGGGCGACGACGGTCGTGCGCGAGAAGGCCGCGAAGGTCGGCCTGACCGAGCAGGAGATCGTCGAGAACGGCGCGTACGTGGGCATCGGCGCGGTGAAGTACGCCGACCTGTCCACGTCCGCGGTGCGCGACTACAAGTTCGACCTGGACCAGATGGTGTCGCTCAACGGCGACACGTCCGTCTACCTCCAGTACGCGTACGCCCGTATCAAGTCCATCCTCCGCAAGGCGGGCGACGCCCGGCCGGCCGCCCATCCGGAGCTCACCCTGGCCCCGGCCGAGCGCCAGCTGGGTCTGCACCTGGACCGGTTCGCCGAGATCCTGTCCGAGGTCGCCTCGTCGTACGAGCCGCACAGGCTGGCCGCGTACCTCTACCAGCTGGCCTCGCACCTCACGACGTTCTACGACCAGTGCCAGGTGATCAGCGAGGACAACACGGTGGAGGTCTTCGAGAACCGCCTCTTCCTCGTCGACCTGACGGCCCGCACCCTCCAGCAGGGCATGGCGCTGCTGGGCATCCGGACCCCCGAGCGCCTCTGATCACACGTACGCCGCCACGGCCCCCGCTCCCCTGCCCGGGTGCGGGGGCCCTGGCGTACGCAGGCAACTCACTTCAACGGATTCACTTCAGCGGATGTGAGGGCGTGCCCCTGACGTCGTCGATCTCCACATGGGCCTTCTGCAGCAACTGCTGAGCGACGTCCATGAGCGCCCGGGCGCCCGCGATCTCCTCGCCCACCCGCAGCTGCGAGGCATCGGACGGGTGGCGGTTGGCCGCTCCGTGTCCGCGGATCTCCGTGCCGTCAGCGAGTCTCAGCAGAGCGGCCGCCCTCGTGTGGTCGCCGTCCTCACGGAACTCCGTCTCGATGTGCCATCCGACAAGCGTCTGCATGGCCGATCACCTCCAGCGGTACCTCTTCCAGGGTGCGCCCCTCGCGTGCTGATCGCCAGGTCACTTACCCATGGGTGAGTACCTCACCAAATAGTCGGTACTTGTACAGGTTTCAGCACCGGGCAAGGATCGGGTCATGCCAGAAACCACCACCCGCGTATCCGTCCTCGGCCTCGGCATGATGGGCTCCGCCCTCGCCGCCGCACTCCTCAAGGCCGGCCACCCCGTCACCGTCTGGAACAGGTCCCCCGCCAAGACCGGCCCCCTCGTCGCCCAGGGAGCCCTTCCGGCCGGCACGCCTGGCGACGCAGTCACGGCGAGCCCCCTCGTCATCGTCTGCCTCCTCACCAATGACACCGTCCAGGAGGTCTTCGACACCCTCGGCGACACCGTGACCGGCAAGACCCTGGTCAACCTGACCAATGGCACCCCGGCCCAGGCCCGGGAGCTCGCGGCCTGGGCTGCCGAGCACGGCGCCCAGTACGTCGACGGCGGCATCATGGCGGTCCCGCAGATGATCGCGGGCCCGCATGCGTACGTCTTCTACAGCGGTGACGAGCAGGCCTACGAGACCCACCGGTCCACCCTCGCGGCCTTCGGCGGCACGAACTGGACCGGCACCGACCCGGGGCGGGCAGCCCTGCACGACCTCGCGCTGCTCACCGGCATGTACGGCATGCTCCTCGGAGTCCTCCAGGCCTTCGCCCTGGTCCGTACGGAGAACATCTCCGCGGAGGAGTTCTCGGAGCTCCTCGTGCCCTGGATCACCGCGATGCTGGGCAGCGCCCCGCAGATGGGCAGGGCACTCGACGCCGGACAGCACCTCACCGACGTGTCCAGTCTCGCGGTCAACCAGGCGGCGTTCCCCAACTTCCTGGCCACGTTCCGCGAGCAGGGCGTGAGCCCCGAACTCTTCGAGCCCTTCCAGGCGATCCTGGACCGCGCGGTCGAACAGGGGCACGCCGCCGACGGCCTCTCCCGCCTCGCCGACCTCCTCACGGTCTCGCGCTGACCCCGAACTCGCACCACACGACCTTCCCGGGCTCCCGCTCCCCGACGCCCCACTTGTCCGCGACAGCGGCCACCAGCAGGAGCCCGCGCCCCGATTCCCCGTCCGGCTCCCGCACATCCGGGTGTCCGTCCCCGCTGTCATGCACCTCCACGCGCAGGGTGCCCTCGTACCGCCACAGCCGCAGCAGGTACCCGCGCCCGGGCGGGACCCCGTGCAACAGCGCGTTGGTCGCCAGCTCGCTCACACACAGCAGTACGTCGTCCCTGACCCCCGCCAGGCCCCACGCTTCCAGGACCTCTCGCGTGAACTCCCTGGCAGCGGGCACGGAACGCCGCTCCCGGCGGTAGAACCGCTCGCACACACAGGGGAGTTGAATCATCTCGTTCATGAGACGAGCGTCACGGTCCGTGACTAGCGTGATGCAGTGCGCGCACCCGTACGAAATTTCTGTACGGGTTGTCCGCGCATGACTTTCGTACGGCCACGGGGAGTTGGTACGGCATGCACCCCAGGAAACGGCGTAGGAAGAACGCGTCGGCGTTGAAGCTCGTGGGCGCGCTGGTGGCCCTGTTCCGCGAGGCGGCCTGCCTCACCCAGCGCGAACTTGCGGAACGGGCCTGCCTGCACGAGGAGACGATCGCCTCGATCGAGCAGGGGAGGCGGCCGCTGAAACCGGATCTGGCAAGGCTGCTGGACGGGATTCTGGAGACGAAGAGGGCGCTGGAGACGGCGGTGGGGAACATGCCGGAGGTGGACCTGATTCCGGCGTGGGCGGAGCAGTACATGGACTTGGAGCGCGAGGCGATCGCGCTGTCATGGTTCGAGAACCAGGTGTTGCCTGGCCTGCTCCAGACGGAGAACTACGCCCGCGCGGTCTTCCAAAGCAAGGTCCCCGTCCTGAGCGAGGACGAGATCAGCGCCCAGGTGGCAAGGCGCCTGGAGCGCCAGGAGATCCTCCACCGCAAGGTCCCACCGACCACGAGCTTCGTCATCTCCGAAGCGATCGCGAGGGACCGCCTCGGCGGCGCCGAGGTGTACGTCGAGGCCCTCCGCCACCTCCGCGTATGCGCCAGCCTCCCGGGCATCACGCTCCAGATCATGCCGCTCGGCCGCGAAACCCATGCAGCGCTCGACGGCCCCTTCATCCTCTTGGAGACACCGGACCACCAGCACCTCGCCTACACCGAGACACAGCGCGGCAGCCAGCTCATCACGGACCCCGACGAGGTCAGCATCCTGGCGCAGAAGTATGCGATGCTGCGAACACAGGCCCTCAACCCCGAGGAGACAAAAGGCCTGTTGGACCGGCTGCTAGGAGAGCAATGAGCACCGCACTTGAGTGGTTCAAGTCCAGCTACAGCGGCAGCGAGGGCGGGGCCTGCCTCGAAGTCGCCTACGCCTGGCGCAAGTCCAGCTACAGCGGCGACGAGGGCGGCGCCTGCGTCGAAGTGGCCACCCACCCCACCGCCGTCCACGTCCGCGACTCCAAGACCCCCGACGGCCCGATGCTCACCCTCGCCCCCGCCACCTGGTCGTCCTTCGCCGCCTTCGCGGCCGCTCACTCGGGCTGACCATCACTGGGCGATCCACTCGCCCTTTTCCGGCCAGTAGTGGTGCAGCTTGCCCTCGTCGAAGGCACTCGTGCGGAAGGGCTTTCCGCCGTCGTCGACCCGCACCGTCCCTTTCCGGTCGCCGCTGCTCCATGCCAGCTCCAGGTACCACGTGACCTCGTGCCCTTCGGTGTGGACGTCGAGGTTCAGCACCTGCGGATCGCGGGTGGAGACCTTGTACGGGAAGTCCTTGGCCGGCACCACGGTGTCACCGTCCTGCCCCGCCACGGGCTTGGCCAGCGGCCGGGCGTTGTCCAGGTCGATGTCGAAGGTCTGCGGGGTGACGCCGCTGCCGCAGCCGTCACCCATGGAATAGGCCTGCCAGGCCAGGGGGGTCTTTCGGCCCACCACGCGTACGTGCAGGTCGGTGATGAGCACCGCCTCGTCCGTGTTGCCCGTCACGGACAGCTGCAGCGCCATGTCGCCGGCGCTGACACCTCCCAGGGCGCGCGCCCAGTTCCGGGTGTCCTGGGGAGGGGGCGGCGGCGGGACCTGGCCCGGCTGCTGGTCCAGCATGTACTCCTCGCCGCACGGCTCTTCCCAGTTGTACGAGCTGATGCCCACGCTGGGCGCCGCCCCACCGCTCTGCCCGGCGGGCGCCTCCGACTTCTTCGTGGCGGCCGGGTCCGACGGGGAGGTGCTCGCCTTCTTCCCGCCGGGCGAGGCGCTGCCGCTCGGTGAGGCGGAGGCGGAGACGGACGCGGAAGGGGACGGGGACACGGCGGTCCCGGTCGGGGCGCCGGCCTCCGCTCCTGCGCGGGGCTGCTCCGTACCGGCGCCCTCGTCCCCGAACTGGCTCACGGCGACGGCGGCCGGGACGGCGACGGCGACAATCGCGGCGGTGGCGACGGCGATACGAAGTCGGCGCTTGCGTGACGCGGGCTTCGTCCCCACGACCACCGGCTCGGGGGCCACGTCCTCGGGCTCCCGCTCAGGCTCGGGCGCTCCAGCTGCCGGAGCCGGGTCAGCCGCCACGCCGGGCTCGACCTCACCCGACGGCTCACCCGATGGCGCACCCGATGGCGCACCGGACGGCTCACCCGAAGGCTCGCCGGGCGACTCGGCCGCACCGACCCGGCCACGCCTGCGGGCGTCGTCGGCCAGGATCCACTGCCGGTGCAGCTCCACGAGCTCGTCCGGGGTCGCCCCGCACAGCCGCGCGAGCCGCTCCACGGGGGCGTACTCCGTGGGTACGGCGTCGCCGTTGCAGTAACGGTGCAGCGTGGACGTACTCATGTGCAGCTGTCTGGCGAGAGCCCCGTAGCTGCGTCCGGAGCGTTCCTTCAGCGCGCTCAGCAGCCCCGCGAAGCCGCCCGTCCCCGCTGCCATTTCGGCCCTCCCCCTCGTTCCACCGTCCCGGGAACGCATTCCAGGCTCATGGGGTTTCCCCAGGTCAGATCCCATTTCGGCGTTCCAGCTTCCCCCATTGTCCCTGGTCGGTTGTCCCACGATCCGCTGCCCCCGCAAGGTGTGTTCAGCACCACCCGGACTGGGAGCTCCGATGCCGACCCGCTTCAACTTCAGCTTGAGCGATGCCCTCGCGGTCATCGTTCTGATCGTCTGCACCGCAGTCGTGATCTCGCTGATCAACCGTCACTGAATCCACCACAACGGGGAGTCGATCCACCATGCGCACCATCCGTACCCGCGCCACCATCGCCGCGACCGCCGCGCTCCTTGCGGGCCTGTCCCTGACCGCCTGCCAGAGCGACGACAAGGCCAAGGCGGCGGACCAGGCCGGCGGCGGCAACGCGAGCGCCACCGCCCCCAAGGCCCCTGAGGCCACCCCGCCCTCGGGCACGGGCGGCGGTACCGCGCCCGCAACCCCGGCCGACGGCAACGGCAAGGGCTCCGGCAAGGGCACCAGCGGCGGCGGCAACGCGAGCAACGGCTCCAGCAACGGCAGCACGAGCGGCGGCAACACGAGCACCGGCGGCAGCAGCGGCAGCGGCACCTCCCCCGTCACCTGCACCGGCGAGAACAGCAAGGTCGTCGTCAGCAAGGTCACGCGCCCCATCAACCATCTGCTGCTCACCGTCACCAACACGGGCTCCCGCCCCTGCGACGCCTACCACGCGCCCCTTCTCCGCTTCGACGAGGAGCAGTCCGCCACCCAGATCGTCGATGACAGTCGGCCGCAGGCCGTCGTCACCCTCGCCCCCGGCCAGTCCGCCTACGCCTCGATCATTCTCAGCGGCGAGCGCGCCCCCGCCGAGAGCCACGGCTATGCCCCGAAGCAGCTCGGTGTGAATTTCGCCCCGCGCAACAACTCCGGTTCGACCGGCGCCCCCGTCAACCTGAAGCTCCCCGCGGGCACGTTCAAGACCGACGACGCCGCCGTCACGTACTGGCTGAGCGACATGTCGGACGCGCTCACCTACTGATCGCCCACGCGAAGACCGGTGTGGAGGCCGCCCGTTCCGGACGGGCGGCCTCCGTTGTCAGTGGCGGCCTCTACATTCGGTCCATGGCGATGCTTCCCAATCCCCTGCCGACCCTGGCCACCGACCCCGCAGGCCGCTCACTGGGTCTCGACCTGCCCTCCGGCCGACTGATCGACACGACCATCGACGGCCCGTGGCACGAGCCCCTGCTCTGGTACGCCGACGAGCCCGCCCGCCCCGGCGACTGGTCCGCTCTGCTGCCCGCCCGCAGGGCCGCCGGGCTCCACCCCGTGCTCATCGGCTCGGGCAGCAGCCATGAAAGGCAGCCCGAGGACTGGGAGTTGGCTCCGGCGATGATGTCGTACGCCGGCGATCACGACGCCGAGGAGGTCCTGGAGGCCTTCTGGGAGGAGTACGCGGAGGACGAGCTCGGCGCCCCCGAGGACTACCCCGGCCGGGACGCCGTCGTCGCCCTCTTCGGCGAACCCCCGGCTTTCGACGAGAAGGTCGCGCCGTTCGGTGCCGAGTGGCCCGGCCTCGCCCCGGCCGCCGCGTCGGGCATCGACCCGGACGTGACGGCGGCCGAGGTGGCCGAAGCGCTGATCGGTGAGGACTCCTGGCTGGAGCGGTGCAGGCTCGCCCTCGTCCCGGCCCGCCGCAGCGCCGACATACCGGCGGCGCTGGGCTGGACCGGGCCGCTCAACTACGAGAACGACGTGGCGCGCCTCTGCTCCGTCCTGCGCTCGTGGGAGGACCGCTTCGGCATACGCGTCGTGGCGCTCACCTTCGACCAGCTGGTGGTCTCCGTGGCGGCCCCGCCGACGACGCCGGCCGAGGCGCGGGCCGTCGCCGCGGAGCACTTCGCGTTCTGCCCGGACAACATCACCCAGGGCCACTTCAGCGCCCTGGACGAGTACGCGGCCAAGGCGGTGCTGGACCAGAGCGTGTGGTCGTTCTGGTGGGACTGAGCGGGCTTACGCGCGGCCGAGCTTCTGCGCGACCTCCGTCGCCCAGTACGTCAGGATCATCTGCGCGCCCGCGCGCCTGATCCCGGTCAGGGTCTCCAGGATCGCCCTGTCCCGGTCGATCCAGCCCTTCTCGGCCGCAGCCTCGACCATCGCGTACTCGCCACTGATCTGGTACGCGGCCACGGGCACGTCCACGGACTCCGCGACCTTCGCCAGCACATCGAGGTACGGACCGGCGGGCTTGACCATGACCATGTCGGCGCCCTCCGCCAGGTCGAGCGCGAGCTCCCGCATGGACTCCCGAAGGTTCGCGGGGTCCTGCTGGTACGTCTTGCGGTCGCCGGTCAACGACGAGGCGACGGCTTCCCGGAAGGGCCCGTAGAAGGCGGACGAGTACTTCGCGGTGTAGGCGAGGATCGACACGTCCTCCTTGCCGATGGTGTCCAGCGCGTCCCGGACGACCCCGACCTGGCCGTCCATCATGCCGCTGGGGCCGACCACATGGACGCCAGCGTCGGCCTGGACCTGCGCCATCTCGGCGTACCGCTCCAGCGTGGCGTCGTTGTCGACGCGCCCGGCCTCGTCCAGCACCCCGCAGTGCCCGTGATCGGTGTACTCGTCCAGACAGAGATCGGACATGATCACGAGCTCATCGCCCACCTCGGCCTTCACCGCGCGGATGGCGACCTGCAGAATCCCGTCCGGATCGGTCCCCGCCGTCCCGGCCGCGTCCTTCTTCGCGTCCTCCGGCACCCCGAAGAGCATGATCCCGGAAACTCCGGCGGACACCGCCTCCACGGCGGCCTTCCGCAGCGTGTCCAGGGAGTGCTGCACGACCCCCGGCATCGCCGCGATCGGCACGGGCTCGCTCACGCCTTCCCGTACGAACGCCGGGAGAATCAGATCAGCCGCATTCAGCCGCGTCTCGGCGACCATGCGCCGCATCGCGGGAGTGGTCCGCAGCCGCCGCGGCCGCGACCCGGGAAAGGATCCGTACACAGTCATGCCCACCACGCTACGCCCGTCCGAAGCACGCACTTACCGACAGGTTGTGGGCAGTCGTTCTTCAGGCAGGCGTTTCGCAGGGGGTCGTTTCGCAGGGCGGACCGGGTCGGCGCAACGCCACGGTGC
>NZ_JBSGZO010000257.1:0-12117 GCF_053611045.1 Streptomyces sp. NPDC054841
CTCCCGGCTCTCCCGGCTCCTCCGGCTCTTCCAAGGCCGCCGCCACGCGCGGCACGGCCGGCTCGGGCTCCTCCCAGTCCGGTGCCTCCCAGTCCGGCTCGGCCGACTCCGGCTCCGGGTCCTCCGCGCGAAGGGTGCGTCCGGCCACCACCCCTAGCGGGTCCGGCCCCTTCCCGGGGGCGTCCTCGCCCGGAACGGCCCGCTCGGCGCGCTTGGCAGCCGCTCGGGCGGCCGCGGTCATGGAGCGGCGGGCGGGGGAGCCGACGACCCGGCCCCGGGTGCTCGTGTTCGCCACGGGTTCTCTCCTTACTGGTCGTCCTGCGGGACGGGTACGGTCAGCCGACGAACTCGACGTTGGAGGTCAGCCAGCGACCGCCCTCGAGTACGAGGTCGAGCTGGAGCCGGTAGGTACGGGACTGGCCCTCCGGCGCGGCGGTGTTGGTCACCTTGCTGTCGGCGACGACCAGGACGCGCGCGGTGCGCTCGTCGGCCCGGGTGATGCCTGCTTCGAGCACCCGCCCCTCGGAGACCGACTTGTTCGCGGCGACCAGCTTGGTCAGCTCCGCGGTCTGTGCCGCGAACTGTTCCTTGAAGTCGCCGGCGGCACCCTTCAGCACGTTCCCGCTGTCCCGCCCGTAGTGCCGGTAGTCGAGCGACGTGAAGTTCAGCGCCGACTGACGGGCCGCGGCCAGGATGTCCTGGTGCCGCTGCTCCTCGACGCGCTGCTCGTACACCTGGAGGCCCAGCCACACCGACAGGGCCGCCGTCACGGCGGTCGCCACCGCGAGTACCGCGGACCTCGCCCTGCCACGCCGGGCGGCCTCCGCCGCCCCGGCGCCCAGGCGGCGCAGCCGCCGTACCACCTGCGCGAGGGGCCCCGCGCTCATGCCATCGGTCCCACGAGCAGCCATTGCCACGAGTCCTTTCCGAACACGCTCTGTTCACCGCCCGTCGAGCCGATCTCGACGAGCGTTCCGTCCGGTCCGGCTGCCGCGCCGGTCTCCGGGTCGTACGGGGTGATGTACGCGGCCGGGTCCGCGCCGCCGGAACCCGGGCGCCCCGATGCACCCGGGACGTTCTGTGCGCCGCGGACCGAGGTGGGTCCGCCCCGCGGGGCCGAGCAGTGCGCTCCGGTGTTCGCCGGCCGCTCGCTGGTGTCCGCCGGGTCCCGCCGCTGCGTCCCGTACCCCTGCCGGCACGCCGGCGGATCGTCGGCGTTGACGACCAGACCGAAGTGGGTGGTGCCGTCGCCCGGGATCACGGTGTAGCTGCCCGACACCACCACGGGGAAGGTGACCAGGGCCTGTTCCACACCGGGCAGCCGCGCCACCGTGATCTGCCCGCCGCTGATCAGATTCGCCAGCAGGACCGGCAGATGGGGCCGGTTGGCCTTCAGCAGCGAGTTCACCTCCTGAGCGGCGGGTGCACCGGAGCCGATCAGCCTGCGGATGTCACCGTCACTGGACTTCAACTCGGCGGTGAGGGCTGCCAGGTCGCGGGAGAACGACCTGATGGCCGAGCCCTTGTCGGCCTGCGTCTTCAGGACCTTCCGGGAGTCCTCGATCAGCGAGACCGTCTGCGGCAGAGAGTCGGACGCCGACTCGACCAGCCTGTTTCCCGAGTCCACCAGCCGGCTCAGCTCCGGGCCCGTGCCCGCGAAGGCCTTGCCCAGTTCGTCGACCGTGATCCGCAGATCCTCCTTGCCGACGGAGTTCACCAGCCGGTCCAGGCTGAGGACCATGTCCGTGGTGGGCAGCGGCACCCGCGTGTCGCGCCGGGCGATGGTGCTGCCCTCCCGCAGATACGGGCCGTCCGCGTTCCTCGGCTGCAGATCGACGTACTGCTCGCCGACCGCCGAACGGTTCGCCACCACGGCCACGGTGTCCGCCGGGATCCTCGCCCCGTCCTCGATGTCGAGGCTCACCGTCACCCCGTCCGGGCCGGTCAGCCGCAGCTCCCCGACCCGGCCCACCGGTACGCCGCGATAGGTGACTTCGGCGCCGGGGAAGACGCCCCCGGAGTCGGCGAAGTCGGCCCGCACGGTGTAACCGCGGTCCAGGAGGGCGTCGGTGAGCCCCGTATAGCGGGCGCCGACGTACGACACACCGACGGCGGTGACCGTGGCGAAGGCGAGCAACTGAACCTTGACCGTACGTGTGATCACGGCTGCATCCCCTTCAGCATGAGCTCCGCGAGGGCGAGATCGATCCCCGGCGGGTGTTCGTCGTCGCCGTCGTTCCCGTACGACGCGTAACTGCCGGTGCACACCGGTGGGCACAGCGCACCGCCGTCGCCCGACGGGGCCGGTGGCGACGACGGCGCACCGGGCGGCTGCGGCAGGGCCGTCGGCCGGGGGACGCCGGGTACCGAGGGGCCCCCGGGGACGCTGGGGAGGCCGGGGACACCGGGAAGCCCCGGAAGCCCCGGGTCGGCCGGCTTCCCGGGCTTCTCGTCGAGGTTGCCGTAGATGGCCGCCAGATCGAGATCGGCGGTGATCCTGAGATTGACGTAGTCGCCCTTGATGGCGTCCACGGCATTGCGCGGGAACGGATACGTCGTCATCAGTTCCAGGGCGTTCGGCAGATCGTCACCCGCCTTGTTCAGCTGTTCCAGGATCGGCCGCAGACTCGTCAGATTGGCGACCACGTCGTCCCGCGACGCCGTGATCACCTGCGTGCCGCTCTCTCCCAGCTTCGACAGGGACGTGAGCATCGACGTCAGCTTGCGCCGCTGGTCGGCCAGCACCTTCAACGCGGGCGGCACGGTGTCGACGGCGTCGGCGATCGTCTTCTTCTCCTGGCGCAGCCGCTTGGCGAGCCGGTCGATGCCGTTCAGCGCACGGACGATCTCCTTGCGCTGGGTGTCGAGCCCGCCGAGGAAGGTGTCCAGCTCCGCCAGCAGCGACTTGACCCGGTTCTCCCGGCCTTCCAGGGCCTTGTTGAGCTCCGTGGTGATCGTCTTGAGCTGGGCCACCCCACCGCCGTTGAGGAGCGCGGACAGCGCGGACAGCACCTCTTCGATCTCCGGATTGCGGCCGCTGCGGGACAGCGGGATCCTGGCGCCGTCCTCGAGCCTGCCCGTCGGCGCCGTGTCCACGGGGGCGGACAGCGCCACGTACTTCTCGCCGAGCATGCTGGTCTGCCGCAGCTCGGCGACCGCATTGCCGGGCAGCTTCACCGAATCCGAGATACGCAGCCGCACCCGGGCGTGCCAGCCGTTCAGCTCCACCTTCTCCACCGCGCCCACGGTGACGTCGTTGACCTTCACCGCGGACTGCGGCACCAGATCGAGGACGTCCCTGAACTCGACCGTGACGCGGTAGGCGTTCCCGTCCGCGGCCGCGCCGCCCGGCAGTCCGACGTCGTAGAGACCGTTGAACTCACAGCCGGTCAGCAGCAGCGAGCCGGCCGCCGCCCACACCGCCGTGCTTCTGCGCAGTGCGCTCATGCGCGGGCCTCCAGGATTCCGCCCAGCGTCCGGTCGACCGAGCCGGTGCCGGAGACGGGCAGACTGCCGCCCGGCCGCAGTTCCGGCAGGGAGCCGAACAGTTTCTCCAGGTCCTTGCAGTCCGCGGGCTTCGCCTCGCCGGTGGTCCTGAGCAGCGAGCAGAGCAGCGCCGCCGGATCCTGTGGCCCGTCGGGGTTGTTGCGGGTGTCGAGGGTCCCGGCGGACGGGTTGTAGGCGTTCTGCAGGTTCGACAGCCCTGCCGGGGCGACCTCCAGCAGCTCCGCGAGCGCGGCGCGCTGCGTCACCAGCACCTTGGTGACCTTGCTGAGTCCCTCCACGTTCGACGTCAGCGACTTCTTGTTCTTCCTGACGAAGTCGGTCACATCGGCGAGCGCCACTCCCAGATGACGCAGCGCGGCCGCGAGGTCCTCGCGCTCCCCGGCGAGCTGGCCGGCCGCCTTCGCCAGGCTGTCGTTGAACGACCGCACGTTCTTGTCGTCCGCGGCCAGTGCCGCCGTGAACACCTGGAGACTGCGGATGGTGGAGAACAGGTCCTTCCTGCCGTCGGACAGCGTGGTCACGGCGAGCGAGAGATCCTCCACCGTCCGGTGCAGATTCTCGCCCTGGCCTTCCAGGTTGTCCGCGCTCACCCCGAGCAGCCGGGACAGTGAACCGTCCTTGTTGGCGCCGCGCGGACCCAGCGCCTCCGACGTCGTGTGCAGACTGTCGAAGATGCGGTCCAGCTCGACCGGTACGGCCGTACGGCTCTCCGGGATGACATCGCCGCTCGCCAGCGCCGGACCGCTCCGGTACACCGGCAGCAGCTGTACGTAACGGTCGCTGACCACCGAGGAGTTGATGATCGCCGCCTGGGCGCCGGCGGGGACCTTCCGCCCGGCGTCGTACTCCAGCACCACCCGTACCCGGCGGCCCTCCGGGGTGATCTCCTTGACCTCACCGATCCGGACGCCCAGGACCCGTACGTCGGAGCCGGGATAGATGCCGACCGTCCGCGGGAAGTACGCCGTGACCCGGACCGGGTCCGGCCGCGGCCACAGCACCACAGCGCCCGCGGCCACCACCGCCAGAGCGGTGATCAGCGCCGCGCGGCGCAGCAGACGCGTGCGCACAAGGCGTATGGGCACGAGCCGTGTACGTACGAGGCGTGTACGTACGAGGCGTATCGGCACAAGGCGCGGTTTCACGACGAACCTCCCGTCCGCGGGACCACCGGAGCGGCGACCATGTTCTGGATGTAGCTGTCGAACCAGCGGCCGTTGCCGAGGGTGTTGGTGAAGACCCGCACGTACGGCGCGAGCAGCTTGACGCTGCGGTCGAGGCTCGCCTGATTGCGTTCGAGCATCCCGACCACCTGATTCAGGCCTTCGAGCGCCGGCCCGATCTCCTCGCGGTTGTCCTTGACCAGGCCGGACAGCTGAACGCCCAGCGCGGCCGAACTCTTGAGCAGCGCGTGGATCGCCGCCCGCCGCCGGGAGATCTCCTTGAACAACTGGTCGCCGTCCCTGACCATCGCGGAGAACTCGCCGGAGCGCTCGGCGAGCACACCGCTCACCCCGCTCGCGTGGTCGAGGAGTTCACGCAGCGCCTGATCGCGGGACGCGACCGTACGGGAGATCTTCGACAGGCCTTCGATGGAGGCCCGTACTTCGGCCGGGGAGTCCTCGAAGGTGGTGGAGATGGTGTCCATGGCCGTCGCCAGCTGCTGCGTGTCGACCTTCTCCGTCGTGGTGGTGAGATCGCTGAACGCGGCCACGACGTCGTACGCGGGCGTCGTCCGGGCCAGCGGGATCTCGCTGCCCGGCTTCAGCTGCCCGGGCCCCTTCGGCTGCAGCGCGAGGTACTTCGCCCCCAGGATCGTCTTGACGCGGATGGCGGCGCCCGTCCTGGTGCCGAACTCCGGGTCACCCTTCACCCGGAAGACCACCTTGACGTGGTCGCCGTCCAGGTCCACCTCGTCGACCTTGCCGACCTTCACCCCGGCGATGCGCACCTCGTCGCCGGGCTTCAGACCGCCCGCCTCCGAGAACGCCGCGCTGTACGTCTCTCCGTCGCCGATCAGCGGCAGGCTGTCGGCGTTGAACGCGGCGACGGTCAGCAGAGCGAGCGTGCTGAGGCCGACCGCCCCGATCACCACGGGGTTCCTCTCGCGGAACGGCATCATGCGGATCCTCATGCGCACCTCGCCCGGGCGACATGGAGCTCGGGAGTGAGCACCTCGTTGGTCTTCGGCAGCACGATCCGGCCGTCGAAGTCACAGAGATAGAAGTTGAACCAGGAGCCGTACGAGGCGGTCCCCGTGAGCTTGTTGAGCTTGTTCGGCAGCCGCTTCAGCACGCCCTCCACGGTCTTCTCGTTCTTGTTCAGCGTCCCGGTGAGTTCCGTCAGCTCGGCGATGTCGTCGCGCAGCGGCGGGCGGGCGTCCTCCAGCAGGCCCGATGTGGCCTCCGTCAGCTTGCCGATGTTCACCAGCGAGTCCCCGATGGGCTTGCGGTCGGCGGAGAGACCGGAGATCACCCGCTGGAGCTGCTCGATCAGTCCGGAGAAGCGGGCGCTGCGGTTGTCCAGCGTCGCCAGCACCGTGTTGAGGTTGTCGATCACCGAGCCGATGAGTTCATCGCGGTCGGCGAGCGTGGTGGTGAGCGAAGCCGTGTGCGCGAGCAGGCTGTTCACCGTTCCGCCCTCGCCCTGCAGTGTCTTGATGATCTCGGTCGCGAGCCGGTTCACATCGTTCGGGCTGAGCGCCGCGAACAGCGGCTTGAACCCGTTCAGCAGTGCGTTCAGATCGAGCGCGGGCTGCGTACGGGACAGCGGGATCCGGCCGTCGGGCGGCAGCTTCGTGCCGTCGCCTGCGCCCTCCGTCAGCGCGACGTACCGCTGCCCGACCAGGTTGCGGTAGCGGATCACCGCGCCGGTGCTGGTGAACAGCGGGCGGTCGCGGCTCACGGTGAAAGTGACCTCGGCCAGCGTCCGGTCCTTGAGCCTGATGTCCTCGACCTCGCCGACCCGAACCCCGGCCACCCGGATGTCGTCGCCCTCCTCCAGGCCGGTGACATCGCTGAACACCGCGCGGTACGTGTGCTCGGGAGTGAAGGAGATGTTGACGATCGTCGCCGCGAGCAGCGCGGTCGCCAGCACCGTCACCACCGCGAAGAGGCTGAACTTGATCAGCGGCGACGCGGTCTCCCCGGCGCGCCTGACGCGTGGGAACCTCATGCGACGCTCACCGCCGTTCCCCGGGCCATCGGACCGAACAGCAGGGTCGCCACCGCGGGCACCTCATCGGCCGGCACGCCCAGGACGGGCGCCACGAGCGAGCCGACGGCACGCTGCTCGGCCTCGGTCGCGACCACCGTCATGGGCGTGCCGTTCGACGCCCTTGCGGACGTACCGTCGTCGAGCCGGGTGTCCGGTGCCGGAACCCGGGGGTGGGGCATACCGTGGCAGTCGGGCCCCGATCGCTCCGCATAGCGCGGCTCCTCGCCGGGCTCGTACGCCGGCTGCGGACGGACGACTTCCAGGGTGATGCGCATTTCTCCGCCTCTGAAGGTCTGTTCTGCCGCGGCCTCCTGCCTCACCAGGCCTTCGAGGAGGCACGGGTACTCCGGCGCGTAGCGGGCGAACAGCGCCAGCGTGGGGCGGGAGACGCGGCCCAGGGTGATGAGCCGTCCGCCGTTCTCGTCCAGGAACCCGTCCGCGGTATCGGCGGCGGTGGCCGTGGAGGTGAACAGGGCGGCCAGCTGATCCTGCTTCTCGACGACGGTGCGGCTCGTGGTGACGGTGTTCCGCAGGATCCTCATCAGATCGGGCGCGGCATCGCCGTACACCTCGGCCACATCGGCGAACCGCGAGATGTCCTCCTTGATCGACGGCATATGGGGGTTGAGCCGGCTCAGATAGCCCTCGACACGGACGAGATTGGCGCCGACCCGGTCGCCGCGGCCGTCGAGCGCGGTGGCGAACGCCGACAGGGTGGCGTTGAGTTCGGCCGGGCGCACCGTCCGCAGCAGCGGCAGCAGGTCGTTCATGAGCTGCTGCACCTCGATGCCGACTCTGGTGCGGTCCTGGGAGATGACGTCCCCGGCGCGAATGGGCCGGCCGGCCGGGCCACGGGGCGCCACGAGATCGACGTACTTCTCCCCGAACAGCGTCTTGGGCAGCAGCCGGGCCTGCACGTCGGACGGGATACGGGAGACGTGCTCCGGCCTGAGAGCCAGGTCGAGTGTCGCCTTGTCGCCGTCGGCCCGCACCTCGCGCACCTCGCCGACCAGCAGTCCGCGCAGTTTGACGTCGGCCCGCGGGTCCACCTGGTTGCCGAGCCTGTCGGCCTCCAGCGTGACCCGTACGACGGAGGTGAACACCTGCTGGTAGACGGCGACGGACAGCGACAGCAGCAACGCGAGGACGGCGACGAACACGATGCCGTACACCCTCAGCCTGACGACGTTGACGGTCCGCATCGGCACTACCCCGCAATCCGTACGGTCGTGCTGGCGCCCCAGATCGCCAGGCTGAGGAAGAAGTCCAGGACGTTGATGGCGACGATCGAGGTACGTACCGCACGGCCGACCGCGACCCCGACCCCGGCCGGGCCGCCGCTCGCGTAGTAGCCGTAGTAGCAGTGCACCAGGATGATCACGACGGCGAAGACGATCACCTTGCCGAAGGACCACAGCACATCGACCGGCGGCAGATACTGCTGGAAGTAGTGGTCGTACGTGCCCGCCGACTGCCCGTAGTAGCCGGTGGTGATGGTCCGGGCGGCGAAGTACGAGGACAGCAGCCCGACCACGTACAGCGGGATCACGGCGACGAAACCGGCGATCATCCGCGTGGTCACGAGGAACGGCAGCGAGGGAACGCCCATCACCTCCAGGGCGTCGGTCTCCTCACTGATCCGCATCGCGCCCAGCTGAGCGGTGAACCCGGCTCCGACCGTCGCGGACAGCGCGAGCCCGGCCACCAGCGGTGCGATCTCGCGGGTGTTGAAGTACGCAGACAGGAACGCGACGAAGTTGGACGTGCCCAGCTGATTGAGCGCCGCGTACCCCTGGAGTCCCACCTCGGTACCGGTGAAGAACGACAGGAAGGCGATCACGCCGACGGTGCCGCCGACGACGGCCAGCGCGCCGCGGCCGAAGCTCACCTCGGCCAGCAGCCGCAGGATCTCCTTCTTGTAGCGGCGCAGAGTGCGGCCGGTCCAGGCCAGCGAGCGCCCGTAGAAGGACAGTTGGGTGCCCAGCTCCTCCAGGGAGCGCAGCGGACGCCCGGCGAAACGGTTGATCAGCGCCACGGTCAGCCCCTCTGCGGAACGACTTGGAAGTACACCGCGGTCATCACGAAGTTCGTCACGAACAGCAACATGAAGGTGATCACCACCGACTGGTTCACCGCGTCGCCCACGCCCTTCGGCCCGCCCTTGGCGGTCAGCCCCTTGTACGAGGCGACGATGGCGGCGATCGCGCCGAACACCAGGGCCTTCAGCTCCGCCGCCCACAGATCGGACAGCTGGGCAAGGGTGGTGAAGGAGGCCAGATACGCGCCGGGCGTGCCGTTCTGCAGGACGACGTTGAAGAAGTAGCCACCGGCCACTCCGACCACCGACACCAGACCGTTGAGCAGCACCGCGACCACCATCGAGGCCAGCACCCGGGGTACGACCAGCCGGTGGATCGGATCGATGCCCAGCACCTGCATCGCGTCGATCTCCTCGCGGATCTTGCGCGCCCCGAGGTCCGCGCAGATCGCTGTGCCGCCCGCCCCGGCGATCAGCAGCGCGGTCACGATCGGCGAGGCCTCCCGCAGCACCGCGAGCACCGAGGCCGCGCCCGAGAACGACTGGGCGCCGAGCTGCCGGGTCAGACTGCCGATCTGCAGCGCGATGACCGCCCCGAAGGGGATGGAGACCAGTGCGGTGGGCAGGATCGTGACGCTCGCGATGAACCAGGCCTGCTGGATGAACTCCCGCACCTGGAAGGGCCGTCTGGGCAGCGTCCGTATGACATCCAGCGCCATCGCGAACAGGCTGCCCGACTGCCGGAGCGCTCCTGCCGGGGAGAGGCTCATGCGCCCGCCACCTCCTTGCGCTTGTGGAGCGCTGCCTCGCGTTTCGCGATGGCCTCCCAGCGGGGCGGCCGGGTGATCCCGGGGCTCGGCAGCAGACGGGGCGTCATGTCCGTGGCGGCGGTGCCCTCGTTCCCCTCGTTGATCTGTGCCAGCTCCTGCTCGACCTGGGCGGCGTCCTTCTCCTCCGCCATGCCGATCGGGCCCTGCATCCGGCCGTTCAGGAACTGCCGTACGACCGGCTCGTCGCTGGTCAGCAGCTGTTCGCGAGGGCCGAACATCACCAGTTCGCGCCGGAAGAGCAGGCCGATGTTGTCCGGCACCTGGCGGGCCGAGGCGATGTCGTGCGTGACGATCAGGAAGGTCGCGTCGATCTGCGCGTTGAGATCGACGATCAGCTGGTTGAGATAGGCCACCCGCACCGGGTCGAGACCCGAGTCCGGCTCGTCGAAGAGAATGATCTCCGGATCGAGCACCAGGGCCCGCGCGAGCCCGGCCCGCTTGCGCATACCGCCGGATATCTCGCCGGGGAGCTTCTCCTCGGCCCCGATCAGTCCGACCATGTCCATCTTCTCGAGGACGATCCGCCGGATCTCGCTCTCCCCTTTCCGGGTGTGCTCGCGCAACGGGAAGGCGATGTTGTCGTACAGGTTCATCGACCCGAACAGCGCGCCGTCCTGGAAGAGGACGCCGAACAGCTTCCGGACCTCGTACAGGTCGTGCTCACGGAGCCTGGTGATGTCCCTGTCCGCGATCCTGATCGACCCGCGGTCCGGCCTGAGCAGCCCGACGAGCGTCTTGAGGAACACCGACTTGCCCGTGCCGGACGGGCCGAGCATGACCGAGATCTCCCCGGCAGGCAGTGTCAGTGACACGTCCTGCCAGATGACCTGGTGGCCGAAGGACTTGGTCAGCCCTTCCACACAGATCTCGACACCCATCCGGTTCACCCTTCAGCCGTTGAGCAGCTCCGACATCTGCTCTACGGGGAGGGGCGGCGCGTCCGTCGCGACGAGGACCGAAAATTTTTACGGGCGCGAGATCAGGGGTTCACACGGGTGCGCTTACCAGGCGCGCGCGGGGTGCCCCACCCGGGCAACGGAACGCGGGGCGCGTTCAGGCGGGGTGGGTGCGCGCGCCGGTATTCAAGCCCGTCCGGTGTTCGAGGACGGACACGCGGGGCGGGTTCGGGTGGGGCGGCGCGCCGGTACTCAGCCCGTCCGGCGTTTGAGGACGGACACACGGGGCGCGTTCAGGTGGGGCGGCGCGCCCGTGATCAAGCCCCTCCGGCGTTTGAGGACGGACACGCCGGGTGCCTTCACGGCAACGGCACGTCCACAGGGGCCGACGGCGTCGCGCTCACGGGTGGCTCCGGCACCGCTGGTACACCGGGTACAGCCGGGACCGCCGGGACCGCCGGTACGTCCGCGCTGGGCAGCGGCAGCGGCAACGGCAGCGGTGGCAGCGATGCGTCCGGGACGACGCCCGGCACCTTCGGGACCTCGGGTACGGCCAGGGAGGGCAGCGGCGGTACCGGGACGTCCGGCAGCAGCGACTGCGGCGTCGACGGCTCGTCGCCGGGCGCCCCGGGCGACGCCGCCGGGCTCGCGGCGGGGGCGGGCGCCGGTGGGGGCGCCCCGTCGGCGTCCGCCACGCGCACCTCCGCGGTGTCCGACGTGGCCGGCGAGGGGGCGGTCCCGTTCCCGCCGCCGTCGTCGTACGGCAGGACGAACCCCGCGACGACCAGCGTCGCCGCCGCGGCCGAGGCCACAGCCACCGACTGCGCGTTGCCGACGGCGCGGGGCCGACAGCGCTCACACAGCCACACGGCGAGGCCCAGAGTTCCGGCGAGCGAGGCGCGCAGTGTCCGCCGGGCCCGCGCCAGCAGCGATTCGACCGTCCGGTAGCTCAGCCCCATCTTCACGGCGACCTGTCCGACGTCGAGATCCTCGGACTTCAGCCAGAGCGCCTCCGCCTGCCGGGCGGGCAGTTCCCCGCTCCGTACGGCCAGCCACTTCGCCTCGGCCCGGTCGCACACCACCTCGTCGACGGGCGCCGGGCCCGGCGTGATCAGCGTCGGGCTGCTGCGCACCTCGGCCTCGCGGTTGACCTGCCGGTACCGGTCGACACACAGACGCATGGTCACCGTCGTCAGCCAGGCACCCAGCCGCTCGTCGTCGAGGTGCGGATTCTCCGCGGCACGCAGCATCGCCTCGTGCACGGCGTCCTCGGCGTCCTCGGCACTCATGGATCTGCGGCGGGCCACCTTGAGCAGCTGCTCCCGGTGGCTCCACGCGCGCTGCCACCGATCCTGAGACGTTTCCGCCATGAGGGCCCCTTCGCACTCACCGCCGGTCCGTGCCGCCCGGCGGGAGGCGACATTACCGCTGGGTATCCGCAGTTGTGGAGGGGGTGGCAGCCATCGAATCCGTACCGTTGCCGACCAGCGGAATCGCCCCGGGCGGCACTCCGCCGCCGGGCAGCTCAACCCCCGTTCCGGGGACGGGAATCACGGGCACCGGTGGCTTTTCCGTCCCGCCCGCGGGACGGCTCCCGGAGGATTCCGACGGTGAGGGCGAGGGGGAGGAC
>NZ_JBSGZO010000258.1:0-12062 GCF_053611045.1 Streptomyces sp. NPDC054841
ATGCCGTACCCCTTGGCGTCGTCGCGTCCGCTCTTCGGGCCGCCACGCGCGGTGTCCGCGAGAAGCCGCTTGATCCGGGCGGGGGTGAGGGCGGGGTGCGCGGCGCGTACGAGCGCGACGGCGCCGGAGACGAACGCCGATGCCGCACTCGTACCCCAGCCCTCGTAGTAGCGCCGGTCCGGGTCGGCGATGACGACATCGACGCCGGGGGCGCTGACCGTGGCGTACCAGCGGCGGGTGGAGAAGGACGCGTGGGTGCCGAAGCGGTCGACAGCGGCGACCGCGATGACGCCGGGGTAGGCCGCCGGGTACGAGATGTGGTCGCCCTTCTCGCCACCGTTGCCTGCCGACGCGACGACGACGGCGCCCTTGGCGAGGGCGTACTGAACCGCGGCGTCCTCGCTCGCGTCGGGGTGCGCGGACTCGCTGTCGTCGCCGAGGGAGAGGTTGATGACGTCGGCACCGTGGTCGGCGGCCCAGCGGATGCCCTGGGCGAGGGCGGTGCCGCGGGAGCTGCGGGCCTTGGCGCGGGCGGGATCGGTGCCTTCGAGGATCACCCGGATGGGCAGGATCTTCGCCTCCGGCGCGATCCCGAGGACCCCGTCCTCCCGCCCCGGGCCGTGCCCGTGACCCGCGATGATCCCGGCCATCGCCGTGCCGTGCCGGGCCCAGGCCCGGTCGCCGCGCTTCGCCCCGAACCCGATGAGGTCCTTGGTCGGAAGCACGCTGCCCGTCAGGTCGGGGTGGCTGCCGTCGACGCCCGTGTCGAGCACCGCGACGGTGATGCCCTTGCCCTTGGTGGTCTGCCACGCCTCGTCGGTGTGCATGGCGTCGAGCGCCCACTGGCGGGCCCGGATCCCGTCGGCCTGCGCGGGCGCGGACGAGACGAGCGAGAGCGCGACGGCGGCGGCGACGGCCCCGGCCAGCCGCCGGGGCGTCGTGCGGCGGACGCGCGGAGGGTGAGCGGTCATTCGGGACGCTCCGGGGCCGGAGCGGCTGTCTTGCGCAGCGCACGTTCGATGCGGTCGGCGATGCCCTTGGCCTCGTGGCCGAGGCCCGCCTGGGCGGGGGCCGAGACAGCGCCGGAGGCCATCGCCTCCGCCGCGGGCTGCGGGTCGGTGACCGTACGGCCGTCGGCGAAGCCGGAGACGGCATACACGACGACCGGTGCGTCCGTGAGGACGCTGACCGTCCAGCTGGCCCGCTGCCCGTTGCCGAAGCCCGCGGCGACGGTGCCGGGGACGGCGTACGTCCGGGGCATGAGATCGGCCCGCTCGTCCAGGCCCGCGTCGGCGAACCGGGTGCGCAGGGCGGCCATCAAGGAGCGGTCCGCCTCCGTGAACACCATGCCGACGGTGGTGACCGCGGAGGCCGTGGCGTCGGTGTACGTCGCCCGCAGCACGCGCAGGCAGCCGACCGCCCGAAGCGTCTTGCTCAGCAGCGGGTCGAGCGCGCCCGCGCACGGGCCGTCGGGGGCGACCGCAGTCCGGGTCCAGACCCGGTCCGCGCCGCCGGGCCCCGCGCCGTCGCCCTTGAGGGTGCGCGGGAACAGGCTGTCGACGGGGGCGCTGTGCCACAGGGTGCGGGTGTCGGCGTAGCCCGTACGGGCGGCCGGTGAGGCGGACGAGTCGCCGGTGAGCCAACTCCCGGTGACCGCGCCGCCGATCAGCCCGAGCCCGAGGACGACGCAGGCCACGGCTGCGGCGGTCCGCGCGGGGCGGCGGGTACGGATGGGCCGCAGGCGTGTGGTGATCTCCGCGGGCGTCTCGGGGAAGGCGTTGGCGTACGGCCGGGGCGGCACGCCGGGGTACGGCGCGCGTGCACCGGGGAACCCCGGCTGCGCGCCGGGGGGCATCCAGGTCCGGGCGGAGCCTGCTGTCCCGGCGCCGGGCGTCCGCTCCGGCGGGAGGGGAGCTGCGGGCGCCCGGTCCGGTGGGGTGGGAGCTGCGGGCGCCGCGGCGGAGTCCGGGTGCACGGATGACGGCCGCCCGACGCGCGGCGGATCCGACGGGCGCGGAGGTGCGGCTGCCGCGGCCCGGGGCGCCGACGGGCGCGGAGGTATGGCTGCCGCGGGCCGGGGCGCCGGTCCTGCCGAGCCGCCCTCGGGTACCGGCAACGGCGGTGCGAGGCGCCGGGGTGCCGGGGTGTGCGGGCGCTGCCCGGGTACTCCCTGCCCCGCGCGCGGCGGGTCCTCCGGCGGGAGGGGCCCGGCGCCCGTACCGGACGCGGCCGCCGCGGACGTGGGTGGCGGGCCGGCCGGGCGCGGAGGCACGGCCCGGGTCGCCGGACCGTCCGGGCGACGGACCGGTGCGTCGCCCGGCATGGCGGCCGGCATGACGGTCGGTGCGTCGTCCGGCATGTCGTCCCCCGCGGAAACGGCGCCCTGCGGTGCGTGCGGTATCCGGGGGGTCCGGGGCGCTTGCGGTACCTGGGGTCCTTGGGGTCCCTGGGGTGCGGGAACACTCCCGGACGCCCGCCGGCCCGGCACGGCCCCCGTATCCGACGCGGCGTCGGCGGCTCCGGCTCCGGCTCGCGATGCGCGGGGGTCCGCCGCGCGCGGGCCGGGCTCAGTGGGCGCGGCCTGCGGTGCCGGAGTGGTGTCCGTGATCGGGCGCAGCCGGGTCGTCGTCTCGGCGGGTGTGGGCGGCGGCAGCGGACCGTCCGGCGGAAGCAGGACTTCCGTGATCCGGGACGGGCGCGGCGGCACTGGCGGACGCTGCGCTTCGGTGCTCATCCGCCCCCCCGTTTCCTCGGTCTCGTATCGCCGCCGGATCGCCTTTCGGGGCAGGCCCGTTCGTCACCGTGTCTGCGTCACTCTACGGGTTTGAGTACGCCGAACGGGAAACGGGACCGCAGGCCCGGGGGATCTGCGCAGAACGTCCCCCTACCCTCCGGTAGACCACTCTGGCAAGCTCGGGCCATGACTCCCCGTGCCGCTGACCGAACCCGGTACGACCGGGCCACCGCGCATCTCGACGCACCCCTCGCCATCGTGGATCTCACGGCATTCGACGCCAACGCGGACGACCTGGTCCGGCGGGCCGGCGGCAAGCCGATCCGGGTGGCGAGCAAGTCCGTGCGCTGTCGTGCGCTGCTGGAACGGGTCCTGGCCAGGGACGGGTTCGAGGGCATCATGTCGTTCACGCTGGACGAGTCGATCTGGCTGGCCCGGGCCGGCTTCGAGGACGTGCTCCTCGCCTATCCGTCGGCCGACCGCGCAGGCTTCGCGGAACTGGCCGGGGACGCCAAGCTCGCCGGGGCCGTGACGGTGATGGTCGACGACCCCGCACAGCTGGAGCTGATCGACCGGGCACGCGACGGCGGCACGGAGGAGATCCGGGTCTGTCTGGAGCTGGACACCGCACTGCGCCTGCTGGGTGGCCGGTTCCGGATCGGGGCGCGGCGCTCGCCGCTCCGGGAGCCCGCGCAGCTGGCCGAGCTGGCTCGTGCGATCGTGCGCCGCCCCGGCTTCCGGCTGGTGGGGCTGATGGCCTACGAGGGTCATGTCGCGGGTGTCGGGGACGCCGTCGCGGGGAGCCCGCTGCGTTCGCGGGCGATCCGGCTGATGCAGTCCGCGGCCCGCCGGGAACTGGCGGAGCGGCGCGCGGCCGTGGTGCGCGCGGTGCGGGCCGTGGCGCCGGACCTGGAGTTCGTCAACGGCGGCGGCACGGGCAGCGTGCAGCACACGGCGGCCGAGGACGCGGTCACGGAGATCGCGGCCGGATCCGGCCTCTACATACCGAGGCTGTTCGACAACTACACGTCGTTCAGCGGGCGGCCCGCCGCGCTGTTCGCCCTGCCGGTGGTGCGCCGCCCGGGCGTCGGTGTGGTGACCGTGCTCGGCGGCGGCTACCCGGCGTCGGGCGCCGCGGGCCCGAACCGGCTGCCGGTGCCGTATCTGCCGCACGGGCTGCGGTACGACCCGCAGGAGGGGCCGGGCGAGGTACAGACCCCGCTGCTGGGCTCCCCGGCCGACGATCTGCTCATCGGGGACAAGGTGTGGTTCCGGCACGCGAAGGCCGGGGAACTGTGCGAGCGGTTCGATTCGCTGCACCTGATCGAGGGGGACCGGGTGACGACGACCGTGCCGACGTACCGGGGCGAGGGCCGCACGTTCCTCTGATGGCCGGTCTCTGATCCTCCGACCGGCGCGGCCACGGCTACGGCTACGGCTACGGCTACGGCTACGGCTACGGCTACGGCTACGGGCTGATCGTGGAGCCGACTCCCCCGGAGACGTCACCGATCGGGCGGATGCCCTTGATGATCTTGTCCATGTCGCTGAGCGGCGGGGCGTCCGGGCCCGCATCGAAGGCGAACCGGACGATGATCAGCGACTCGGAGCCGACGGCCGAGGGAAAGACCAGGGACTGGACGTAACCGCCGGGGCCCGCGCCGGTCCTCACTCGCCAGCACACGAAATGCCCCGTGCGCCCGGCGACGACCACGGACTGCGACGCGACGGTCTCGTGGCTCTTGATGCCGCCGTGGATGCGGTTGCCGACGCGGTCGTTGTCGTACGCCCAGTCGGCGGCGATGCCGACGTCCTGGGTGGCGAGCTTCTCGGGCGACTTCACGTTGGTGATCGTCGCCGTACGGGAGGAGACCGTGCCGTGGCGGCAGAACTGGGCGGAGTCGCCAGGGCAGGTGTAGGACTCGGCGGTCACCATGGCCGGTGCCGTGTCGACGTGGGAATCGGACTTCTCCCAGCCGGCCAGGAGGGGCAGGGTGATCCCGTTGAGCTGGTCGACGAGGACGTTCGGGTCCGAGGTCGCCGTCGGGGCGGGCTTCGGACTGTTCCCGGTGGCCGAGGGCAGCGGGGCGGCGATGCTCTCCGAGGACCGCGGCCGGGTGGTCTCCTCGTCGTCCTTGCCGAGTACGACGACTCCGGTGACGATCGCACCCACAAGGACCGCGCCTGCCGCGATGAGCGCGACGAGCCCGCCCTTGCCGATGCCGTCGCCGCCGGTTCCGTCACCGGCCCCGTTGCCGTGGCCGTGTCCATGGCCAGGTGCGGGGGCCATGGACACGGTGCCGGGGGCCCGGGTGTGCCCGGTCCAGGCAGTGCCGTCCCACCAGCGTTCGATGGTCGGGGTACCTGGATCCGGGTACCAGCCCGGAGGGGTCGACATGCTCATCCGGCAACCTTAGGGGCGGCCGGCGGACGGGCTACAGAGGGGTGACGTACGCACCCGAAATACCCCCGTCGACCAGGAAGTCCGTCGCGTTGACGAACGACGAGTCGTCGCTGGCGAGGAACGCCACGGCCGCCGCGATCTCCTCGGCGTCGGCGAAGCGGCCCACGGGGATGTGCACGAGCCGCCGTGCCGCCCGCTCCGGGTCCTTGGCGAACAGCTCCTGGAGCAGCGGGGTGTTGACCGGCCCCGGGCAGAGCGCGTTGACCCGGATGCCCTCGCGGGCGAACTGCACACCCAGTTCACGGGACATGGCCAGCACACCGCCCTTGGACGCCGTGTACGAGATCTGCGAGGTCGCCGCGCCCATCCGCGCCACGAACGACGCGGTGTTGATGATGGAGCCCTTGCCCTGCCGCTGCATATAGGGGATGGCCGCCTTGCAGCACAGGTACACGGAGGTGAGGTTGACTTCCTGGACCCGCTTCCAGGCGTCCAGACCCGTCTCCAGGATCGAGTCGTCGTCGGGGGGCGAGATACCCGCGTTGTTGAAGGCGATGTCGACGCTGCCGTAGGTGTCGAAGGCGGTCCTGAACAGCGCCTCGACCTGCTCGGCGTCGGTGACGTCGACCTTCACGAAGGTCCCGCCGACCTCGTCGGCCGCCGCCTTGCCCGCGGTCTCGTCGATGTCGCCGCAGACGACGTTCGCCCCCTCGGAGGCGAGGCGGCGCGCGGTCGCCAGGCCGATGCCGCTGCCGGCGCCGGTGATGACGGCGGTACGGCCCACGAGGCGGCGGCAGACAGCTGTGGTGTCGGTCATGTGGTTCAGGCCTCCGTGCTGATGAAGACGTTCTTGGTCTCGGTGAAAGCGGTGAGGGCGTCGGGGCCGAGTTCGCGGCCGAGGCCGGACTGCTTGTAGCCGCCGAACGGGGTCCAGTAGCGCACGCTGGAGTGGGAGTTGACGGACAGGTTGCCCGCGGCGACCGCGCCGGAGACGCGCAGGGCACGACCGACGTCCCGGGTCCAGATGGAGCCGGAGAGTCCGTACTCGGTGGCGTTGGCCAGGCGTACGGCGTCGTCCTCGTCGTCGAAGGGGAGAACGACGGCGACGGGGCCGAAGACCTCTTCGGTGGCGATGGGAGCGTCGGGTGCTGCGCCCGTGACGAGGGTGGGCGGGAACCAGAAGCCCGGTCCCTCGGGGGCGCTGCCGCGGACCACGGCAAGGTCATCGGTGACATATGACCGTACGCGGTCCAGTTGCGTCCGCGAGATGAGCGGCCCCATCTGTGTGCTCTCGTCCGCCGGGTCGCCCACCACGACCGATTTCAGGGCCGGGGCGAGCCGGTCCAGGAAGTCGTCGTACACCGAGCGCTGGACGAGGATGCGGGTGCGGGCGCAGCAGTCCTGGCCGCTGTTGTCGAGGAACGACATGGGGGCGGCCGCGGCCGCGGCTTCGATGTCGGCGTCGGCGAAGACGATGTTGGGGCTCTTGCCGCCGAGTTCGAGGGTCACGCGCTTCACGCGCTCCGCGCAGAGCGACATGATCTGCTTGCCGATCCGGGTGGAGCCGGTGAACACGATCTTGGCGACACCCGGGTGGCGTACGAGCGCGTCGCCCGCGATGTCGCCGCGTCCGGGCAGCACCTGGAACAGCCCCTCCGGGAGGCCTGCTTCCAGGGCGAGTTCGGCGAGCCGCAGGGCCGTCAGCGGCGTCGTCTCGGCGGGCTTGAGGATGACCGCGTTGCCGGCGGCGAGCGCCGGGGCCGTGCCCCAGGCGGCGATCGGCATGGGGAAGTTCCACGGCGCGATGACGCCGATGACGCCGAGCGGTTCGAGGATCGTGAGGTCGAGACCCCCAGGTACGGGGATCTGGCGGCCGGTGAGCCGTTCCACTCCCCCGGCGGCGTAGTCGAGCAGGTCACGGACGTTGCCGGCTTCCCAGCGGGCGTTGCCGATGGTGTGGCCGGCCTCGCGGACCTCCAGCCCCGCCAGTTCCTCGATGTGGTCGTCGACGACGGCGGCGAAGCGGCGCAGCAGCCGGGCGCGGTCGGCGGGGGCCGCGGCCGCCCAGCCGCGCTGGGCGTGTGCCGCCCGTTCGACGGCGGCGTCGACGTCCTGTCGCCCGGCGCCGGGGAGGGTGGCGATGACTTCCTCGGTGGCCGGGTTCAGCACATCGAGTTCGTACGGTTGCGACAAGTGGTGCCTCACATGCGTTCGAAGGAGCGGCGGAGCTCCCAGTCGGTCACCGCGGCGTCGAAGGCTTCGAGTTCGACCCGCGCCATGTTGCGGTAGTGGGCGACGACCTCGTCGCCGAACGCGGCCTTGGCGATGGGGCTGTTCTCCCACAGCTCGGCGGCCTCGCGGAGGGTGGTCGGGACGTGTGCGTAGTCGGCGGTGTAGGCGTTGCCCGAGCAGACCTCGGGAAGTTCCAGCTGCTGCTCGATGCCGTACAGCCCGGCCGCGACCAGTCCGGCGACGGCGAGGTGCGGGTTGACGTCACCGCCGGGGAGCCGGTTCTCGAAGCGCATCGAGCGGCCGTGGCCGACGACGCGCAGCGCACAGGTGCGGTTGTCGTAGCCCCAGGCGACGGCGGTGGGGGCGAAGGAGCCGGGCTGGAAGCGCTTGTACGAGTTGATGTTCGGTGCGTAGAGCAGGGAGAAGTCGCGCAGCGCGGCGAGCTGGCCGGCGAGGAAGTGCCGCATGACCTGTGACATTCCATGGTCATGGCCGTTCCCGCCGCCGGCCATGGCGTTACGGCCGTCCGCGTCGGCGAGCGAGAGGTGGATGTGGCAGGAGTTGCCCTCGCGCTCGTTGTACTTGGCCATGAAGGTGAGGGAGACGCCTTCCTGGGCGGCGATCTCCTTGGCGCCGGTCTTGTAGATGGCGTGCTGGTCGCAGGTGACGAGGGCCTCGTCGTACTTGAAGGCGATCTCGTGCTGGCCGGGGTTGCACTCGCCCTTGGCGGACTCGACGGTCAGTCCGGCCGCGGCCATGTCGTTGCGGATCCGGCGCAGCAGCGGCTCGATGCGGCCGGTGCCGAGCACCGAGTAGTCGATGTTGTACTGGTTGGCCGGGGTGAGGCCGCGGTAGTCGCGGTCCCAGGCCTGCTCGTACGTGTCCTTGAAGACGATGAATTCGAGTTCTGTGCCGACCTGGGCGGTGTAGCCGAGCTCGGCGAGACGCTCCAGCTGGCGGCGGAGGATCTGCCGGGGGGCGGCCACGACGGGCCCGCCGTCGTTCCAGGCGAGGTCGGCGATCAGCATCGCCGTTCCCTCGTTCCAGGGGACGCGCCGCAGGGTGGCGAGGTCGGGGTGCATCGCGAAGTCGCCGTAGCCGCGGTCCCAGGAGGACATCTCGTAGCCGTCCACCGTGTTCATCTCGGTGTCGACGGCGAGGAGGTAGTTGCAGCCCTCGGTGCCGTGCTCCAGGACCTCGTCGAGGAAGAACGGCGCGGCGAACCGCTTGCCCTGGAGCCTCCCCTGCATGTCGGGGAAGGCCAGGACTACCGTGTCGATCTCACCGTTCGCGACGAGGGCTCTCAGTTCCTCGACGCTCAGCGGGGGTGTGCGGTCTGCCACGGGATCTGCCTCCTAAGGTCAGCCGGGAGCCATAAGGTATTGCCGAAGACCATTGCTTGGGAAGGGGGAACCGCAACGTGGCGCTGCGTCTTCCCGGGGCACTGCGTCCACAGCGGCTCCGCCGCGGGCCGGACCCCCGGCCGAGAAGCACGTCAGCAGGGCTGGACGGTATGCGATCGCGAGGTGGATCCAAGTGAGGAAGAGCGAGCCGGAGGACCGGCTGACGTCCGTGCTGCGGCCGGTACGAGCGGGCAACGGCTTCGAGGAGGCACTGGAGCAGATCCTCCAGGTGGTACGGCTCGGACTGGTGCCCGGTGGGGAGCGGCTGCCCGCCGAGCGCGAGCTGGCCGACCGGATGGGGATCAGCCGTGTCACGCTCCGCGAGGTGCTCAAGGTGCTCCAGGAAGAGGGTCTGGTGGAGAGCCGGCGCGGCCGTTACGGCGGCACGTTCGTCCTGCACCGGCCGCGTACCGCCGGCGAGGACGAGCTGCGCCGCCGTATCGCGGCGGTCGATGTCGAGGACACGCTCCGCTTCCGTGAGGTGCTCGAGGTGGGCGCGGCCGGGCTGTGCGCGGCGCACGGCCTCACCGACGACGGCGTCGGCCGGCTGCGTACGGCCCTGGCGGCGACGCACGACGCGCCCCTCGACGACTACCGGCGGTGCGACACACTGCTGCACCTCACCCTCGCGGAGCTCTCCGGTTCACCAACCCTGACCACGCAGTACGCGGCCGTCCGGGCAACCGTGAACGACCTCCTGGACTGCATTCCGCTGCTCGTACGGAATCTTGAGCACTCCCAGCAGCAGCACGTCGCACTGGTGGAGGCGGTGCTCGACGGGGACGCCGACGCGGCGCGCGAGGTGATGCGCGAGCACTGCTCGGGCACGGCGGCGCTGCTGCGCGGCTTCCTCACGTGATCCGGGTACCCGCAGCCGTGACCGCCGCCGTGACCATCGGCCGCGCCGCGCCGACGTAACCCGAAAGTAACGCACGGGTCTTGCATTTCCCCCGCGCACACCGCAAAGGTATGGCTCCATTCCATTGGGCCCGACGCGGGAGCTCTGCCATGACGCTGGAAGACACCACCGGGAGCAACACACCACCGCCGGACGACTATCTCGAGCGCCGCACTCTGCGGCGCGGCAGCGCGGGCTGGCTGCTGCTCACCGGGCTCGGTGTCGCCTATGTCGTCTCCGGCGACTTCTCGGGCTGGAACATCGGCCTGTCCAAAGGCGGCTTCGGCGGTCTCGCCGCGGCGACCGTGCTCATGGGGCTGATGTACGCCTGCCTCGTCTTCGCGCTCGCCGAACTCTCCGCGATCCTGCCGACGGCGGGCGGCGGCTACGGCTTCGCGCGCCGCGCGCTCGGCACCTGGGGCGGCTTCCTCACCGGTACGGCGATCCTCATCGAGTACATCCTCGCGCCCGCCGCCATCGCCATCTTCATCGGCGACTACGTCGAATCGCTCGGGCTGTTCGGTCTGGAGTCGGGCTGGCCGGTCTATCTCGCCTGCTTCGCGGTGTTCATAGGCATCCACCTGTGGGGCGTGGGCGAGGCACTGCGCTTCAGCCTCGTCGTCACCGCCATCGCGGTGGCCGCGCTGCTGATCTTCGCGCTCGGCGCGCTCACCGACTTCCAGGTCAGCGGCCTCGACGACATCCCGGTCGACAAGGAGGCCTTCGGCTCCAACTCGTGGCTGCCGTTCGGCCTGCTGGGCATCTGGGCGGCGTTCCCGTTCGGCATGTGGTTCTTCCTCGGCGTGGAGGGTGTGCCGCTCGCCGCCGAGGAGGCCAAGGACCCGGTCCGCTCCATGCCGCGGGCGCTCGCCGTCTCGATGGGCATCCTCGTCCTGCTCGCCGTTCTCACCTTCTTCGCGTCCACCGGGGCGCGTGGCTCGGCCGCCATCCAGGAAGCCGGCAACCCGCTGGTCGTGGCGTTGCAGGGCGACGGCGACCCGACCGCGCTGAGCCGCTTCGTCAACTACGCGGGCCTCGCGGGCCTCGTGGCGTCGTTCTTCTCGCTGATCTACGCCGGGTCGCGACAGCTGTTCGCCCTGTCCAGGGCCGGCTACCTGCCCCGTTTCCTCTCCCTGACCAGTCGCCGCAAGTCCCCCTACCTGGGGCTGCTGATCCCCGGCGCGATCGGCTTCGCGCTCGCGGCCGGCACCGGGGACGGGGCGCGGATGCTGAACATCGCCGTGTTCGGCGCGACCATCTCGTACGCGCTCATGGCGCTGTCCCACATCGTGCTGCGGCGCCGGGAGCCGGAGCTGCCGCGGCCGTACCGCACCCCGGGCGGCGTGGTGACCTCGTCCGTCGCCTTCGTCCTCGCGCTGTCCGCGCTGGTGGCGACCTTCCTGGTGGACAAGGACGCGGCCGTCATCGCCCTGGTGGTGTACGGCGTCGCCCTCGCGTACTTCGCCTTCTACAGTCGGCACCACCTGGTGGCCCGTGCGCCGGAAGAGGAGTTCGCGGCGCTCGCCGCCGCCGAGGCCGAGCTCGAACGCGACTGACTCCCCCTCGACAGCCGAACCGGAGGAACCCCACCGTGACCCTGCCGCTCATCGGCGTCAGCACCTACCTGGACAAGGCCTCGTGGGGCGTGTGGCAGCTGCCCGCCGCGCTGCTGCCCGAGGGCTATCCGCGCCTCGTCCAGTCGTCGGGCGGTATCGCCGCGATGCTTCCGCCCGACGACCCCGGGCGCGCCGCGTCCGCGGTCGCCCGGCTGGACGGGCTCGTCGTCGCCGGCGGCCCGGATGTGGAGCCCGTACGGTACGGGGCCGAGACCGACCCGCGCACCGGGCCGCCGGCGCGGGAACGGGACGCCTGGGAGCTCGCCCTGATCGAGGCGGCGCTCGCGTCCGGGACGCCGCTGCTCGGGATCTGCCGGGGCATGCAGCTGCTGAACGTGGCCCTGGGCGGCACGCTCGTCCAGCACCTCGAAGGGCATGTGAAGGAGACCGGGGTCTTCGGACACCACCCGGTGACCCCGGTGGCGGGGACGCGGTACGCCGCCCTCGTACCGGAGGAGTCCTCGGTGCCGACGTACCACCACCAGTCGGTGGACCGCCTCGGTGAGGGGCTCATCGTCTCGGCCCACGCGGCGGACGGGACGGTGGAGGCAATCGAGCTCCCGGACCCCGCCTGGGTCCTGGGCGTCCAGTGGCACCCGGAGATGGGCGAGGACACGCGTGTCATGCGGGGGCTGGTGCGGGCGGCGTCCTGAGGGCCCGCCGGACCGGGCGGCCGCGGCGGGCGATGGCCGCGGCCGCTGCGGTGCGCCCCTGCGCCCGGGGACTAGGCCCTGTCCGGGCGATCTTGTCGGGCCTGCGACGCCGGCTACGGCAC
>NZ_JBSGZO010000259.1:0-12041 GCF_053611045.1 Streptomyces sp. NPDC054841
GGCCGGGGGAGCCCGGGAGGGCTACTCGCGTGGAGTCGTCTCCTCGCGGATCACCGCCTGGGCAACCCGGAACGCGGAGTTCGCGGCCGGGACCCCGCAGTAGACCGCCGCCTGGATCAGAACCTCGCGGATCTCCGTGGGGGTCAGGCCGTTGCGGAGGGCCGCGCGGGTGTGGAAGGCCAGCTCGTCGAGGTGGCCGCCCGCGACCAGGGCGGTGAGGGTGACGACGCTGCGGGTGCGGCGGTCCAGGCCGTCGCGGGTCCAGACCTCGCCCCAGGCGTAGCGGGTGATCAGCTCCTGGAAGTCACCGGTGAAGTCGTCGGCCGCGGCCGTGGCCCGGTCCACATGGGCGTCGCCGAGCACTTCGCGGCGGACCTTCATCCCGGCCTCGTACGGGTCGGGCCGTGTCACCCCGACCGCCTGCGGCTGCTCGGCGGGGCGCGCCGGGGCGATCTCGGCGACCGGGGCGACCGGCGCGGAGATCGAGGGGAGCACCGGCGGCGCGGGGATCGCGTGGAGTGTGTCCTGCCAGGCCAGGGAGAAGTGGCGTACCAGCAGATCGGTGACGGCCGCGGGCTGCTCCACGGGCGCGAGGTGGGAGGCGCCCGGGACCAGCGCGAGGCGGGCGTCGGGTATGCCGGCGACCAGGGTGCGGGCCTCCGCGGGCCCGGTGAGCCGGTCCTCGGAGCCGACCAGGACCAGCGTGGGGATGCCGACCCGGCCCAGTTCGGCCCGGACGTCGAACGCCGCGAGCGCCTCGCAGGCCGCGATGTAGCAGCCGGGGTCGGTGGTGCGCACCATCTGGACGGCCCACTCGACGATCGCGGGCTGCGCGGCGACGAATCCCGGGGTGAACCAGCTCTCGGGCGCGGTACGGGCCATCGGGTCGAGGCCGTTGGTGCGGACGATGACGCCCCGCTGCCGGAACTCGTCCGCCGTGCCGAACCGGGGCGATGCGGCGACCAGCGCGAGCGACGCCACCCGGTGCGGCAGCCGCAGCGCGAGATCGATGCCGACCGCGCCGCCGATGGAGCACCCGGCGTAGCCGAAGCGCTGCACGCCGAGCTCGTCGAGGGTGGCGACGAGGCGGTCGGCGAGGTCGGTCACCGAGCCGGCGGCGTGCGCGGGGGCGCCGCCGTGGCCCGGAAGATCGAAGCGCAGGACCCGCCACTGCTGGGACAGCTCCGGTATCTGCCGGTCCCACATGTGCCATGTGGTACCCAGTGAGGGACCCAGGATGAGGACCGGGGCGTCTTCTGGCCCGTCAACGCGGTATTGCAGGGTTTTCGGTGGTGTCTCGCTCACCCGTCAGACCCTCTCATCTGTCACGACTGCCCCTATGACGGGGGTGGGGGTTGAGCAGGCTTGACCAGGTGGGACGCCTGGTGGTGTGTTGCACGACCGGCATCGGGGTGCACCCGATCCGGCCCTGTGTCGTTAGCGTGCTATCCCAGCTCTCGGTCGACACAACTCGGCATAGACTCCGTGGTCACCTGTCCATCTGGTCAGACCGTGGCCAGGACTGCAGCCACCATTCTCCCGCCGGGAACTTCGAAAGGGCACTGATCCGCAGCTGGAATCCAACCGCCGTTACCTCAACCTCGACATGTGGGCCTCGAGGCGCGGGCATGGAAGCTGCTGCACCGCCATCGACAGCTCATCGCGCTGCTCCCTCGACGGAGGTCACGGCTGTGCGGGCTTGAGCAGGTGGAAGACCTCGCGGGCGACGTAGCGCTTGAGGCAGCGGATGATTTCGCGTCGGGTCTTGCCTTCCTTGAGGCGGCGCTCGTAGTACTCCTGGGTGCGGGGGTCCCAGCGCAGCCGGGTGAACACGATCCGGTGCAGGGCGGCGTTGGCCTGCCGGTTGCCCCCGCGGTTGAGGCGGCGGTGCTCCCGGATGCCCGAGGAGCGCTCCACGGGGCTGACGCCGCACAGTGCGGCGAAGGACGCCTCGCTGCCCAGACGTTCCGGGTTGTCGCCCACCGTGATCAGCAGGGTGACCGCCGTGTCCGGGCCGATCCCGACCACATCGAGCAGCTGCGGGTCGTGGCGCTCCACGAGCCGGGCCAGACGCCGTTGCAGGTGTTGGATCTCCTCGGTGAGCTGCGCGATGCGCCGGGCCAGCAGGGACAGCGTGAACCGGGTGGCCTGCGACACCGTCTCCTCACCGTCCTTGCCGTCGCTGTCGAGGCGTGCACAGGTCCGGAAGAGCGCGCCGTTACTCAGCCCGGTGAGTGCGTCCCGCAGGTGCGGGTCGGTGGTCACGAGGACGGCCTTGAGCTGGTTGATCGCCTGGGTGCGGGACTTGAGCGCCGAGGTCTTGGCGAGTTTGTACATCCGGGCGATCTCCACCGGCCCGTCTGCCGTCTTGGCCCGGGCGCGCGCCCGCCCGCTCAGCACCGATCGGGCCGCGTTCTCCGCATCCAGCGGATCCGACTTACCACGTCGGCGACGGTCGGTCCGGTCCGGCCGGTTCACCTCGAACACATCCACGCCCCGGCCCAGGAGGTAGCGGGACAGGGGCGCACCGAAGGTGCCGGTGCCCTCCACTCCGGCCCTCCGCACCACACCCAGTCCCCGGGCCCACTTCAGCAGCCCGCGGTATCCAGCCGCGGTGGCCGGGAACTCCTCAGTACCGATCACCACTCCTACAAGGGACAGCACCACAGCCACATGAGCATCCCGGTGTGTGTCCACCCCCAGCACCACCTCCCGGGTGGGCCAGCACCGACGAGCACGCGGAGCGGAGGAAGCCTCGGCCACATTCATTCGCCTCCTCCGGCACAGCAGCACATCGCGCGGCCGGCACCGGACTACGCAGGCGGTCAGAACCGTGACAACGCCGAGATGATCGGCAAGCCCCTATCGGGACACGCCCAGCCTGGTCCGGTACCTGCAACGCACCATCCCTGGTCAGGGTCGGCAACGTTCGGACTGGATACCCTGATCAGAGATGTCATGAGCCAGGCCCCGGCCCGGGACAGCACCCTGCGATTCTCCCACCCACCACAACGCGCCGTTCCAGGAATCCTGGAATCCCGGCCGTGACAGCGGACAGCGCAAGATGGCTGTCCGTGGACAGGCCGGTCCTGGGCTGTGTGCAGTCGGGACGGGCACCTTCACTCGTCGGACGCCACGGGACGGCGAGCGGGCCGAAATGCCCTTATAACGGGGGCCGGTAGAGGCCGTCCTGACCAGGTTGAAGACCTCGCGGGCGGCATATCGCTTGAGGCATCGGATGATCTCACGACGGGTTTTGCCCTCCTGGGTGATCGAGGGCTGGTACAACCGCCGCAGACTGCGCAAGCACATCCGCTGGGGCTACCTCACGCCCCACGAGACGCGCCTGCGCTTCCAGCAAGACCAGAGCCTCGCGGCATAACAAAACCGTGTCCAAGATCACGGGGAAGCTTCACCTGTGCCCTTCACTCAGTCCCTGGCCCGGCGCCCGCTCACGGCAGGGGGCGGGAGCAGGTGGACGTGTTGACGTAGGCGAGGCCGTCGTAGTCCTGGGCGGGCACGGTCGGGGCGTGGTGCAGCCGGTAGGTGAAGCGTGGCACGTTGGCGCCGAAGCTGCGATGCCTGTGCTGCTGGCCCAGCCAGTCCCGTACCTCAGCAGTGGCGGTCCGCGCGGCGCGCAGGTCGACGAGGTGGTCGCCCGGAACAGCCCGAGCGAGCTCGGCCTCCAGCGAGCCCGCGCCCAGCCTGCTGATCCGGTGCGGTACGGCGGGCCGGCGCATGTTGCGGCCTCGGCGAGCCCGGAACGCGCCCGCGCCGAAGAGCATGCCGAGGGCGTAGTAGGCATCGCCGTAGCGCTGGTGCAGGTGGTAGCCGAGGGCGGGCACGCCGGGCATGTAGTGGCCCCGGGAGACATGGCCGTTGTGCGCCCAGACCACGACCTTCTCCTCGCTGCTGTCGGCCGGATCGGCTGCTTCGGCGCCGTCGGCGAGGGCACTCACGGCTTCGGCCAGGTACCGGTCGCGGGCGGTGAACAGGCGCGCGTCGAAGGGGAGAGTGACCAGGTCCGCAGACCTGACCAGCACGCGGGCGTGGTCGATCGCCGCCTCGGTCTCCGCTGCGCCCACCTGCGCGGTGAACTCCGCCTGCCGGTCGGTCAACAGGTCCAGCAGGCGCTCGGCCGAGCCGCGGAGCGCCTGCTGCGGGTCGGGGCGGCTCCCCGGCCGGGCGGTGCTGAGCGGTGCGAGCGCGGACTGCGTGGCCGCCGCCTCCGTCGGCGCGACCCGGCGGAGGAAGTCGGTGACGTAGACGACGGAGGCCCCGGAACGTTGTGGGTCGATGCCGACGAATCGCACCCGACGGCCGGGCGCGGCACTCTGGTTGTGCGCACGCATCCAGGCCACGAGCGCGCGCATCTCCTCGGTGTGCCAGGTCCAGAACCCGAGGCGCCCGATCAGCTCCGTAGGGTCGCCGTCTCCGCCCTGGACGTAGCTGTCCACGGCCCGGGCGGCGGATTCGCTTGCCTCCAGCGCCAGTGTGGTGAAGCTGGCTTCTGTGACGAGGAACTCCACGATCCGGTGCTTGAGTTGGAAGAACTCACGGGTTCCGTGCGTGGCTTCGCCGAGGCCGACGATGCGCGCCTCGGCCAGGGCGGCGCCGAAGGGCACCAGGTCCTGGCATTGCCCGCCCGCGGTGAGGCGCTCCAGCCGCCAGGCGTGCTCCGCCAGCCACTCCGTCACGCCCTGCGGCGTCGGTGACGTCCCGTAGCGAGTTCCTACGGTGACTTTCCCCATTCTCTGTCACTCCGTCCGGTCAGCGGTTTCGCATCCCGACCTCGGTCAGGATGCGGCGTAGATCCTCCGCCGCCGCACCGTAGCCGTATGTCGCGGCCACACCGGAGAGATTCAGGACGACTTCGTCGACCCCGGCATCCTCGTACACGCGGAGTCCGTCGCTGATCTCCTCGGCCGAACCATGGAGAAAAGTGCCCGAATCGACCAGGGCGCGCGCGCCGAGATACGGCTGAGAAGGATGCATCCGCAGACCGGCCTGCCGCAGCATGTCGGTGTAGTGCGCGGTGCTGAGATGCGCCTTCGCTGCGGAGAGCGCGAGCTGGTAGGGATTCCGGCCGTGCCCCGCCAGGGCCGCGTGCACCACGGTGGTCATCCGGGGCACCGCTCGGCCGCGCTGCGCCGCGCCCTTGGCCATGGCGGGCAGTAGTACGTCCCGGACGTAGGCCGGGGGCGTCATCCAGCTGATCGCCACGTCGGCGGCCATCCCCGCGGCCCGCGCCAGTACCGGCCGCAGCACGCCAAGTCCGAGCTCCACGCCGGGGTGTTCGAGGCGGGGGAGCAGGGGTGCGGAGCCCGGTTGCGCGCCCGCAGGGGAGGCGTCCTCGTCGCCGAGGAACCGTCGCATCGCGTCCAGGTAGTCGACACACGCGGTGCGCGGGCTCGGGTAGGGCTCGCCCCGCAGCTCGGCGGTGAAGTCCGGAGCTCCGGGCCCGACGCCCAGCACGGTACGGTGGCCGGTCAGGCGCGACAGCGATCGTGCCTGTACGGCGGCATCGAAGGCGTGCCGCATCGGCATCAGCACGACGCTCGTCCCGACTGGGATGTCGAAGCCGCGGCCGGCCAGGTAGGCGAACATCTGGTGCGTTTCCAGACTCAGCGACTGTCCCTGCCACAGCCGCGTGGCGTGCCCTTCCTTGACCAGCTCCGCGAAGGGAACAAGGCTCAGCGGGTCTTTCGCCATAGTGGGGAAGATGATGGAACAGCGCATGTCGTTATCCCTGTCCGGCGGTCCGAGGCTCGGCCTCGGGGGTCGCGGGCTCGGTCTCGGAAGTGTCGTCGGCTCCGGGCCGGCCCTCGGCGGTGTAGCCGGCGGCCTGGAGGTTGAAGAGGTAGGCGTAGGTACCGTCGAGCTTCATGAGCTTCTTGTGCGAGCCCTCCTCGATCAGCTTGCCGTTCTCGATGACGATGATCTTGTCTGCGATGCGTACGGTCGAGAAGCGGTGTGCTATGAGGAGTGAGGTTGCGCCCTGTGCGACGGTGCGTAGCCGGCCGAAGATCTCGGCCTCGGCGGCCGCGTCGATGGCGGCGGTCGGTTCGTCGAGGACCACGATCGGGGCCTTGCGCATGAACGCACGGCTGAGTGCGATCTTCTGCCACTGGCCGCCGGAGAGCTGGTGCCCTTCCTCGAAGTGGCGGCCGAGCATGGTGTCGTAGCGGTGGGGGAGTGTGTCGACGGCGGGTGCGATGCCGCCGGCCTGCGCGGCGCTGTGAATGCGTGCGTCGTCCGTCAGGGAGTCGACGTCGCCGAATCCGATGTTCTCCCGGACTCGCATCTCGTACCGGATGAAGTCCTGGAAGATCACGCCCATGTTCCGCTGGAGCTGCTCGATGTCGTACTCCTCGATGGGTACGCCGTCGATCAGGATCTGTCCGCTGGTCGGCTCGTAGAGACGGGTGAGCAGCTTGACGATGCTCGTCTTCCCGGCGCCGTTCCGGCCGACGAGCGCCATGCACTCACCCGCCGCCAGCCGAAAGCTCACATCGTCTAGGACGAGGTTGTCCGTACCCGGATAGGCGAAGCTGATGTGGCGGAACTCGATGCCCTTGGTCAGCTTCGTGGGGAAGTCCCGGCTGCCACCGGTGATGTCGTGCTCCGGCATGTCGAGGAAGTCGAAGAGGTTGCCGAGGAAGAGGGTGTCCTTGTAGAGCGTGGAGAAGCCGAGCAGCATGCTGATGGCGGTCACCTGGATCGTGCCGATCGCCTGGAGATAGCCGGCGAGTTGGCCGATCTGGCCGGAGTTGATCGAGCTGTGGATGGCCCAGATGATCGCTCCGGAGGATGCGCCGACGCTCAGGGTGCCGAGCAGCCCGGAGAGTAGCGACTGCCGACGGGCCAGTCCCCTGTCCACCCGGAAGAATTTCTGCACCAGCTCGCGGTACCGGTCGACGAGCGTGGGCGCCAGCTGGAAGAGACGGACCTCCTTGAAGGAGTGGTCGGTGGTGGTCAGGTACTGGTAGTAGAAGAGGCGCCGCCGCTCCGGTGCCCGGGCAAACTCGATCTCGAACGCCTTGTGTGCGTAGACCATGTGGGAGATGGCCGCGGGTAGGGGGGCGAGCAGGATGAGCAGTGCCACCCAGGGACTCCAGATGACGAGGACCGAGCTCACCGAAACGATGGTGATCAGGTCGCGTCCGGCGTCCAGGAGTTGGGAGAACAGCTGGTAGATCCGGCCTCCATTGCTCTCCTGAAAGGCGCGCTGAAGCTTGTCGTAGGAGTCGGCGCTCTCGTACTGCTGTAGCTCCAGGCGCGTCCCCTTGCGCATCACGCGCTCACCGATCTTCGTGGTGAGCTCCAGCCTGAGCAGGGAGTCCAGGTACTGGACGCAGGTGCCGAGCAGATGGTTGGTGACCGACACAACCAGCAGCAGCACGGCGTACCGGAGCGCTTGGTCCCGTGCCGTCTCCGACCCGCCGATCGCGTTCGCGACGGCCTGCACGGCCGCTGCGGTCAACGCGATCTGGATGCCAGGCACGGCGGCGGACAGGATCGTCACGACGGTGTACGCCGTGACCCGTACACGGCTCAGCTGCCAGAAGAGCCGCATCACGCGGAGCCAGATCATTGCTGCCCCCCTGCCGCCAGTCGGCCGCGGATGGCGCGAAGGGTCTGGTCCCAGAGCCGATGGCAGTGTGTCTCACGCTCGAGATCCACTGGGAGGAGCCGGTTGATCTGCATATGGGCCAGACTGCCGAGCACCTCGTCCGCGGTGCCGACCAGAGTGCCGCTTGCGGTTGCCGCGCGTACGGCGTCGGCGACCTCGGTGACGGCGGCGGCCTGGGGGGCGAGGAGCTCGGCGAGTCGGGTACGGTGCCGTGATCCCTCGGGGTGGGTGAACCGTTCCCAGGGGCTGAGGAGTTCACACAGGTAGTCGCGGTTGTCCCGGAACTGCCTGCGGGCGGCCTGGTCCTCCTTGACGTGGCTGATCCGGGTGGTGCGCTCTATGAGGGGCATACCCCACTGGTCGTGGAGCGTGTCCAGCGCGGCGACGCCGAGAAACTCCGGTTCGAGGCCGAGTTTCGCGGCGATGATCCCCGCGGTCACCTCACTGTTGGCGGTGAAGAGCCGCTCCACGGCGTCGAACGTCTCCACGCCGCCGTACCGGGCCACCTCGGGGGCGTAGCTGGACACCGCGAGGTCCCGTGCGAGGCCCTGCGTGACGATGTCTCGGCCCCAACCAGCGAGTGTGGCGAGGAGCTCTGCCGCGGCCGAACTCCGGGCGCGGATGCGCAGATGCGGGAACGGGTCGGCGTAGCGCAGATAGAACCAGCGGTCCAGCAGGCCGTGTGCGCGCAGCTCGGCCATGACCGCGCGCAGCGGACCCGTAATGATCTCGTCATGGCGCTCGGGCGCGGCGTAGAGCTTCAGGAACGTCCATTCACCACCTGGCAGGTGGCGTTGGACCGGCACTTGGGGGGCGCGGGAGACGGCGTCGCGCGTCACCTGTCTGGCGTCCTTGGCGATGACCGGAACGACGAGCTCCTCAAGGTAGGTTCGGCCGTCCTCGTCGCTCAGCCAGGTGTGGTCTGGGCCCGGCAGCATCTCGTGCAGCACGGCCTCCGGCTTGGTACGGAGTTCGGCGCGCAGCTCCTCGACACAGCGGGGGTTGTCGAGATCGAGCAGCAGTCGGTTGTCCCCGTCCACCAGGAAGACGTAACGCGGCACCTGCCAGCGGGCGAACCAGCCGTCCAGGTCGTCGCGTTCCTGCTGCGTGATCTGCCACTGAGCGCCACGCAGCACGATCCGGCCGCGTGTGACCCGGGGCAGGAAGGAGGACGATTCGAGCGCTCCCCAGTAGAAGCCGGTCGGTAACACATAGCCGTCCAGTGACACCTCGATCAGGAACCGCGCCACGTTCGGCGCCAGCGCCGGACTCAGCATGTGGTGCTGCGCGACCACGATCTCGCGGTCGAGCCGCTGGGACCACAGGTAGAAGCGGCGGTTCGTGGTTCCGACGAGAATGTCGTTGAGCGGGATCGTCCGGTCCTCGGCCACGGACGGAGCGATGTTGATCGGAATCTCATGCGGCCGGACGCTCGGTCGGACCGCGACGTTCGCAGCCCTGCCGTACGACGGGAGATAGGCGAGCTCCGCGTACGCCGCCTCGGGGCTCAGCCGCTCCTCCTGCTGGGCGAAGTCGTGAAGCAGCCGTAGCGAGGGTTCGTCGATGAGATCGTGGAAGCGGCCGAAGGTCCGGCCGCCGTGCGCAAGCCCGTCGGAACGCAGGACCGCACGCCACTCCCCGGCGTCGACCGCCTCCCGGCTGGCGGCGGCGATCTGTAGATAGGCGTCCATGACCGGTGGCCACACCGCAGTGTCCGAGCGCGGCGCGATCCGGTCGAGCCAGGAGTCGGTGAGCTCGACCTCTTGCGCGCGCTGCCACCACGCCTCCTGGGCGAAGCCGAGCAGCGCCTGGTCCCTGCGGCTGGAGTCCGGCTGCGGCGCGGCTGGCAGCTCGATGCTGCGCCGGGGCATGGTGTAGGTGGGCGGGGCGTCGAGACCCTGGTCGGCGCTGAGGAGCTCGAGCACCGGCACGCGCGTACCGGCCCCGTACGTCTCGTCGAACTCCTCGCGGTAGCGGGTGAGATGGTGCGCGCCCCCCAGCGTCGTGGACAGCCGCATCAGTACGTCCACGGCGTCTGCTGCGGCCTCCCCGACGGACGCGTTCAGCTGGGGGGCGCGCAGGTCGAGCGAGGCGTCGGCCTGATAAGGCTGGCCCCGGTGCTCCGGCAGCAGTGCGTCTTGGGCGGCCTTGAGCCGGCGCAGCGAGGCGACATCGTCGGCGCGCTCGGCCAGTTCGGCGACGCCGCGCAGCCGATCCGCAGCCTCGGTGGCGTGCGGTACGTCGGCCAGGGCCTTCAACACATCCTGCTCTGGGCGGGCCGCGGTCTGTGACGGTCGTAGATCACCGACCAGGAACCCGAGGTCCCAGAGCTGGCGGACCAGCCCTTCGACTGTGTCGGTGCCTTCCTGCGGGAAGGCGGCGGCGAGTTCGTCGACTATCCGCTGGTAGGGGACAGAGCCGACCGCGGCGGCCCGTACCGCGTCGACGGCCGGCGTCGCCCGGATACGCACCGTCCTGTTATCGCCCTGCCCGTACTTATCCGCCTGCGGCAGGACGATCCGGTCACCGGCCCGGTGGGCCATCGGGTTCAGGCGGACCGGAAGGTGCCGCAGCAGCTCGGGGTCCTCTTCGACCTCCTTGAGCCACGACAGCAGCCAGCTCATGTCGGTACGCACCCGCAGCCGCCCGAGCGCCGGGCTGCCGAGGCGCAGCGTGCTGCTGGGGCCGAAGGTGCCGATCGCCACACCGGAGAACGCGCCGAAAGGCGTGGGTCTGGTGGCCATCCTGATGAGATAGCGAAGCAGCCGCGAGCGCACCTTGGCCGCTCGCTTCGGGCTGAGTTCGTCCAGGCCGCGGTCCAGGGTCGCGGTCAGGTCCTCGCTCGCCACGAGCAGGGCACGTCGTACGTCCGGCCGCTGCGCGAGTCGCAGCACCTTCTCGTCAGTCTGGTGCGGGTCCTCCATCAGGTCGAGGAACTCGGCGAACGGCAGTGCGGGCGTGCGCAGCATGAAGAAGCCTGCGGGTGTGTAGGTGGTCATGTTTCACCTCGCGAGAAAGAGGCGGAACCAGCTGGGCCGCTCAGCACTTAGCGCGGCCAGCAGCGTCAGCGCCACGCCGGTGGCACCGGTGAGCAAGGTGGGATCGTCCACCAGGACACCCGGCTCGTCCTGGTCGGCGAAGAGCAGGGGCCGCTGCGGGTCGGCATAGTCCAGCAACTCCTCGGTGAGTCGTGGCAGCGCCGCTCGGGCCGCGGCGCTCCACGGTGCCAACTCCAGGCACATCATGAGGAGTCCGGCGTGTCCGTGGCAGAGAGTAGGCGACAGCGGGCGCGTCTTGGCGGTGCGCTGCAATACGGCCTCGAACGCCTCGACGGCCACCTTGCGCAGACTGTCGTCGCCCAGGCTCTCGGCGACGGTCAGCAGGGCACCGGCGACCCCCGCGGTGCCGTAGCACCAGGCGAGCTGGTCGCCCCCGCACGAGGGGGTGAGTTCCGCACCCTCCGCGCTGACGCCGGTGCCGTCCGACCAGACCGGGCCGTGCTCGTCGGAGTGTGGCTGGGCGACGATCCAGGTGGTCAGGGTGTCGATCGCGGCCTGGTGTCCCGGCCTGCGCAGACCCGCGCGCCAGGCCACGGCCAGCGCGGCGGCGACCCCGGGCATGCCGTGTGAGAGCCCCAGGTTCAGATAGCCGTGGGGCCACTTCTCCCGGTAGCTGGGCAGGGGTGGGTAGACCTCGGGGGTGAGCAGCCAGCGGTGGGGGGTGGCAGGGGTCCGGGCCGGGCCGGTGAGCCAGATCAGGTAATCGAGCAGCCGCTCGGCCGCCTCGCGAATCCGGTCAGTCGGCTCCTCGACGGAGCTCAGATAGGCCAGTATCCCGGCCGCTCCGGTGATGAGGTCGTAGTCGAGGTCGCTGACCGCTCGCTCGACCCTCGGGTAATCGGTGTCGAGCACCTGGTTGGCCAGTTGCTCGTGCAGTCGGTCGAGGCTGGGGCGGAAGCGTGGTTCCAGCCGCACACATTCGGCCACCGTGAGCGCGAGACCGCTGGTGCCGGCGAAGAGTCCCGGACCGCTCAGCGGTTCGATGGAGGTGGCCGCCACCGCTTCACGGATGTGGTGGAACGCGGTGTCCAGGCTGCTCAGCCCGGCCGAAGCAGCGTACAGGTGCAGCAGAGTGGCGCCGGCCTGTCCACTGCTGACGCTGGGTGGATACCAGGCAGTTGGTTGGGGAGACTGTTCAGCGCTCTGCAGCACGAGCTCGGTGAGCTGCGTGGTATCCGAGGTGCATTCCGTCACGTGAGTGACCGTGCGCCGAACTCGTTCCGCCAGTGGGCCGTCTTCCAGCCCGATCCAGCTGTCAGTAGTGTCAGGGACGCGTGGCATCTTTCTTCCTTGTCTCATGACGGGGCTCGGAGGCCATGGCGGTGGACGGGTGCTGCCGTGTCAGCATC
>NZ_JBSGZO010000260.1:0-12018 GCF_053611045.1 Streptomyces sp. NPDC054841
CAACGCATCACCCACACCACCCCGACCAACCGCCAACAACTCCTCCGACACCTGCCGGAAGACCACCGACTCAACCTCCGCAACAGGCACACCCACGGCATCAGCGACGGCGAGCGAGAACGCATCCGTGCCCGCCGGAGCGAGGCGAACTCGCAGGGCAGACGCACCAGTGGCATAGAGGTTCACCCCACTCCACGCAAACGGCAGCCGCGCCCCACCACCAACGCCAGACGTGCCCGAAACGAAGCCACCGACCGACGCGACCTGCACCGCCGCATCCAGCAGCACCGGATGCAGACCGAACCCCTCTCCCGTGACACCCTCAGGCAGGGTCACCTCGGCAAAGACCTCATCCCCCAGCCGCCAAGCCGCACGCACACCCTGGAACAAGGGCCCATAGGACAGACCAGCCGCCTCAAAATCCGAGTACAACCCAGCCACATCCACCGTCACCGCACCCCGCGGCGGCCACACCGACAGATCGAACCCCGCCTCAGGCAGAGCACCAGTCAGCACACCCTTCGCGTGCTGCGTCCAGGCCTCGTCCTCCGCCCGGTCGGCCGGCCGTGAGTAGACGGCGACCCGACGACGACCCGCCTCATCCGAGGCGCCGACGGTGACGCGCAGCGTCACACGGCCGCGCTCCGGGATGACCAGCGGCGTCTCGAGGGCCAAGTCCTCAAGCGTCGAGCTTCCGACCTGGTCTCCGGCCTGGATGGCCAGCTCCACCAGCGCGGACCCGGGCAGCACCACGGAGCCCAGCACCGCGCACTCGGCCAGCCACGGATGCGACTGGAGCGACAGCCGTCCCGTCAGCACCACGCCCGCGGAGTCCGGCAACGAGACCGCCGCACCGAGCAACGGGTGCTCCGCGGCGGCCAGGCCGAACGAGGTGACGTCGCCGGCGCCGGAGCTCGCCGTCTCCAGCCAGTACCGTCGACGCTGGAAGGCGTACGTCGGCAGGTCCACCCGACGCCCGCCACGCCCGGCGAACACCCCCTCCCAGTCCAACTCCACGCCGCGCGTGTGCACCGCACTCACCGCAGTGGTCAGCGTGTCCGCCTCCGCGCGGTCCCTCCGCAGGACGGGGGCGAACACAGCGTCCACGTTTTCGGGCAGGCAGCCCTGCCCCATACCCGACAGCACGCCGTCCGGACCCAGCTCCAGGAAGGACCGCACTCCCTCCTCGACCAGGCAGGCCATGCCGTCCGCGAACCGCACCGCACCACGCACATGGCGCACCCAGTACTCGGGGTCGCACAGCTCCTCCGCCGACGCCGGCCGACCCGTCACGTTCGACACCACGGGAATGCGCGGCGCGTGGAACGTCATGACGCGGGCGTACCAGCGGAAGTCGTCCAGCATCGCGTCCATCAGCGGCGAGTGGAACGCATGGCTGACCCGCAGACGCCGCGTGCGGCGACCCTGCTCCTGCCAGAACACCACCGCCTCATCCACCACCGCCTCATCACCGGAGACCACCACCGAGGTGGGTCCGTTGACCGCCGCGATCGACACCCGGTCCTCACGGCCGGCCAGCCACTCGACGACCTCGGCCTCCGTCGCCTCGACAGCAGCCATCGCCCCACCACCCGGCAACGCCTGCATCAACCGGCCACGCGCCGCAACCAAAGCCGCAGCATCCTCCAGCGAGAACACCCCCGCCACATGCGCAGCAGCGATCTCACCAACCGAATGACCGATCACAAAGTCCGGTGCAACACCCCAGGACTCGACCAGACGGAACAACGCCACCTCAAGCGCAAACAACGCCACCTGCGTATAACCCGTCTCATCCAGCAGCCCCGCACCCTCACCCGCATCCGAGAACACCAGATCCCTGAGCGAGCCCTCCAGATCCAGATGGAGGTCGAGGTGCGCGCACACCTCGTCGAAGGCAGCCGCGAACACCGGGAAGGACGCATACAGCTCCCGCCCCATCCCAGCCCGCTGACTCCCCTGCCCCGTGAACAGGAACGCCGAACGACCCACGCCGCCGGCAGGAACCGCACCGGAGACCACAGACCCCGACGGCTCACCCGCCGCCAACGCCCGCAACCCCTCCAACAGAACCGATCGATCGGTACCCCGCACCACGGCCCTGTGCTCGAACCGGGCACGCGACAACGCCAGCGAGTAGCCCACATCAACCGGCGACAGCTCAGGCCGCTCCCCAAGGAACGACACCAGCCGCTCCGCCTGAGATCGCAGACCCGCCTCACTCCGGGCGGAGACCACCCACGGCACCATCCCCCCGGCAGTCGCCGTCGGCGCCGACTCCTCAACCTCCGGCTCAACAACCGGCGCCTGCTCCAGCACCACATGCGCATTCGTCCCGCTCATGCCGAACGACGAGACCGCCGCCCGACGCGGACGCCCCTCAGCCTCCGGCCAGTCCCGCTCCTCCGTCAGCAGCGACACCGCACCCGCCGACCAGTTGACGAAGGGGGTGGGGTCGTCCACGTGGAGGGTGCGCGGCAGCACACCGTGCCGCATGGCCAGCGCCATCTTGATGATGCCGGCCACGCCGGCAGCCGCCTGGGTGTGGCCCATGTTCGACTTGATCGACCCCAGCCACAACGGCTGGTCAGCCGGACGGTCCTGGCCATAGGTGGCCAGCAGCGCCTGCGCCTCGATCGGATCACCCAGACGCGTACCCGTCCCGTGCGCCTCCACCACATCCACATCACGAGCCGACAGACCCGCATTCGCCAACGCCTGCCGGATCACCCGCTGCTGCGACGGACCATTCGGCGCCGTCAGACCATTACTCGCTCCGTCGGAGTTGATGGCGGAGCCACGGACGACCGCGAGAACCTGGTGACCGTTGCGTTCGGCGTCGGAGAGGCGTTCCAGCAGCAGGACGCCGGCTCCCTCGGCCCAGCCGGTTCCGTCGGCGGAGGCGGCGAACGCCTTGCAGCGGCCGTCCTCGGCCAGGCCGCGCTGGCGGCTGAAGGCGAGGAAGCCGCCGGGGCTGGACATCACGGCCGCGCCGCCCGCCAGCGCCATGCCGCACTCGCCCTGGCGCAGCGACTGGACGGCGAGGTGGAGGGCGACGAGGGAGCCCGAGCAGGCGGTGTCGACGCTGACGGTGGGGCCTTCGAGAGCGAAGGTGTAGGCGAGGCGGCCGGAGGCGACGCTGGCGGCGTTGCCAGTCAGCAGGTAGCCCTCGAGTCCGTCGGCGGCGTCCTGGAGGCGGGGGCCGTACTCCTGGTTCTCGATGCCGACGAACACGCCGGTACGGCTGCCGCGCAGGGCGGTGGCGTCGATGCCGGCGGATTCCATGGCCTCCCAGGCGGTCTCCAGGAGGAGGCGCTGCTGGGGGTCCATGCCGAGGGCTTCGCGTGGCGAGATGCCGAAGAAGTCGGGGTCGAAGTCGCCGGCGTCGTGGAGGAACCCGCCCTGACGGGTGTAGCTCTTCCCTGCCTCGTCGGGGTCGGGTGAGTAGAGGTTGTCGAGGTCCCAGCCGCGGTTGTCGGGGAAGTCCGAGATGGCGTCGCGGCCCTCGGTGAGCAGCTGCCACAGCTCCTGGGGGGTGGTGACGTCGCCGGGCAGTCGACAGCCCATGCCGACGATGGCGATGGGTTCGTCGTCGGCGGCCAGGGGCCGGTCCTCCTCGTCGCGGACGGCGGTCGCGGCGGCGCCGGTCCCTTCGGTGTCGGCCTGGAGCAGGTCGCGTAGGTGAAGGGCGACGTTGCGGGGAGTGGGGTGGTCGAAGGGGAGGGTGATGGGGAGGTCGAGTCCGGTGGCCGCGGTGAGCCTGCGGTGGAAGTCGACGGCGGCGAGGGAGTGGAAGCCGAGCTCGACGAAGGAGCGGTCGGTCGGGACGGTGGCGGGCGCTTCGCCGAGGGCGTCGCCGTCGTCGGGGAGCGCGGCGTCACCAGTACTGGCTGCCGCGCGGTCGGCGCGGTCGACGTCACGCAGTACGTCGGCGGTCAGCGCGGTGACGAGCTCCAGCAGGGTGCGCAGCAACTCGGGTCCGCGCAGGGCCGCCAGTCGTTCCCGTTCCCTTTCCCGGCCGGAGGTGCCGGGGGCCTCATCGGTCTGTGAACCGTCCGCCTGTGAACGGACATTCCCGGACTGACCTGCCATCGCTCGCTCCACAACTCTGCCGACCATGAGTACTGACTGATTCGAAGAAGGGATCCAAGAAGGGATCCAAGAAGGGGTCCAAGAAGGGGTCCGGGCCCGGATCCGGGCCCGGTTTCCTGAGGGGGCAATGCAGCGGTCCGACGGCCGTCGGGCGGGCCGCTCTGGAGCCTAGGACGGGGTCAAAGCCCAGCCACACCCCTAACCACCCCTGCGCTCCAAGTGCCGGGCACCCCGGGAAAGGGGACAGAGGTGCCCGGCACGTGGTCCCTGCCGGTGGTTCATACGGAGGCTTCCACCTGCGGTGCGGACTGCCCTGCGGCGGACTGCCCTGCGGCGGACTGCCGTGCGGCGGACTGCCCTGCGGGACGGAGGATCGCGCGGAGCGCGCTCTTGGGATCGACGGAGACGACCCGGAAGTTCCGTACGGTGCACTGGACACGGCGGAAGAGGTTCTCCGGGCCGGTGATCCACACCGTGCGGACGCCGTGCCGGACCAGGGAGTCGGTGACGGCAGGCCAGTCGATGGCCCGGTCGAAGGTGTCCAGCAGCATGCGGCGCATGGCGTCAGCCGTGTCCACGACGCTGCCGTCCTGGTCGGCGATGACGGTGGTGCGGGGTGCCCGGATGTCGTAGCGGGAGAGGACCTCCTCCTCGGCCTTGCGGCGCAGCCCGTCGAAGGCTGCTGCGTGCACCGGCGGGCGCATGGTGGCCATCGAGTAGCCGCCCATGGCACTGACCGCCTTCTTGAGGCCCTCCAGCAGGTGTTCGCGGAGGGAGATGAGGTAGAAGCCGCGGTCGAGGTGACCGGAGATGTCGTACCAGTGGCCCTGGGCGGTGAGGCTGTCGAGGTGTTCCCGCAGGGCGTCGTCGGGGACGCGGACGACGGTGTGGGTGACGACGTCGGAGAACTCGATGGCAAAGTACTGCTGCTCGCAGCGGGCGAGTTCGGCGGTGAGGCGGACGGCATCGGGCAGGTCGAGGGAGCCGGACCAGACGGTTGCGGCCTTGTGTCCGAAGCTGGGGCCGGCGATCAGGTCGGCCCGCATGCCCAGTTGGTCCTCCGCGCGCTGGGCGAGTGCGAGGGAGTTCAGCAGGAAGACGACCTGGGTGTACTCGGAGTAGTCGTCGTCGGCGGCGTAGAAACGGTCGAGCAGGGAGTATCCGAGCGCTTTCTCCGCGACGGGCAGCAGGCGCCGCACATAGGGGTCGAGCACCGTGAACTTACCGACAGCGGAGAAGCTTGACGGTCCCATTCCTGGGAAGATTACTGCCGTCTTCTCGTGGACTGCCGTCTTCTCTTCCATCCCCGTTTTACCTAACGTCAATTGGCGGCCAGCCTGAGCGAAGGTATGGGACACACCGCACCAGCCACCACCCCATAGGCCCCCTAGACCCACCCGTATTCCGTGGCGGACCGGCCGCCTGGGAGGTTCGCGTTCCCTCTCGCCGTCGGGGGGATGACAGTCGGCCCCCAACTGGGCATACTTTCCAGTAACATCTCCTGTCGGTATCGAGCGGTCTCCCCTCCCGGTACCCGTATTCACCGAACCAGGGTGGATAGGGGTTGTTGCTCCGGGCCGCCGAAAATAGCGTCTTGTCGCCGACGCACGTAGCCCGCAGTCGGGAATGCAATCACCGGTCGATGACTGCGGGTGCGCACACGTTGGAGTTCACGAACCACGTTGGGGGTTCAGGAACTCACGAAATCTACCGGGCGCCTTCTCGGAGAGATACCAGCATTTCCCTGCTGTCGCGCCCACACCGCCGACGCGGCCCGAGGGGTTTTGCACATGACGTCAGCCAGCCCGGCTCCCGTGACCATGCTCGTGCCGGACTTTCCCTTCCCCTACGACCGTTGGCTGCGCCATCCGGCCGGCCTGGGTGCGGTGCCGGCCGCGCGCTGGGGCACCGAGGTCGCCGTGGTCGGCGGCGGGATGGCGGGGCTGACGGCGGCGTACGAGCTGATGCGGCTGGGACTGCGGCCGGTGCTGTACGAGGCCGGGCGGCTCGGCGGCCGGATGCGTTCGGTGCCGTTCCCCGCGAACCCCGACTACGTCGCGGACATGGGTGCGATGCGCTTCCCCCTCTCCGCTCGGGCGCTGTTCCACTACATCGGAATGCTGAGCCTGGCCACCCGCCCGTTCCCCAACCCGCTGGCGCCCGCCACTCCGGGCACGCTCATCGATCTGAACGGCCGGCGGGAGTGGGCGTACACGGAGGAGGACCTGCCCCGCGTCTTCAAGGAGGTCTCCGAGGCCTGGGAGAAGACCTTGCAGGAGCGTGCCGGGCTGTCGACGCTGCGGACCGCGCTCCAGCAGCACGACACGGCGATGCTGAAGACGGTGTGGAACCGGCTGGTGACGGACTTCGACGACCAGTCCTTCTACGGCTTCCTGGCGACCAGCCCGGCGTTCCGCTCCTTCCGGCACCGGGAGGTCTTCGGGCAGGTCGGTTTCGGCACCGGCGGCTGGGACACGGACTTCCCCAACTCCGTGCTGGAGATCCTGCGGGTCGTCGTCACCGAGGCGGACGCCCATCAGGTGTCGCTCGCCGGGGGCGCCGAGCAGCTGCCGCGGGGCCTGTGGTCGCACCGCCCCCGGGACCTCGCTCACTGGCCGGTCGGTACGTCGCTGGAGTCCCTGCACGACGGTACGCCGCTGCCCGCGGTGACGGCGCTGCTGCCGGACGACGGGGGCGGAGCGGGTCCGCTGGGCGACGGCGGCGGCTTCGTCGTCGAGGACAGCGGCGGTGGCCGGCGCCGGTATCCGGTGGTGGTCTACACCCCGCACGTGTGGACGCTGCTGAACCGGGTCACCACGTCCCCCGGTCTGCTGCCCGCCGAGCACTGGACGGCCGTGGAGCGCACGCACTACATGGGCGCCTCGAAGCTGTTCGTGCTGACGGACCGGCCGTTCTGGCGGGACGTGGACCCGGCCAGCGGCCGGGAGGTGATGGGTATGACGCTCACCGACCGGCTCGCCCGCGGGGTGTACCTGTTCGACGACGGTCCCGACCGGCCGGGCGTGATGTGCCTGTCGTACACCTGGAACGACGACTCGCTGAAGATGGCGACGCTCGGGCCCGATGAGCGGCTGCGGGTGCTGCTGGCCCGGCTCGGCGAGATCTACCCCGGCGTGGACATCGCCTCGCACATCGTCGGTGATCCGGTGACCGTCACGTGGGAGACCGAGCCGCACTTCATGGGCGCTTTCAAGTCGAACCTGCCGGGCCACTACCGGTACCAGCGGCGGCTGTTCACCCACTTCATGCAGAACGGCCTCGCGCCCGGACAGCGGGGGCTGTTCCTGTGCGGCGACGACGTGTCGTGGACCGCGGGCTTCGCGGAGGGAGCCGTCACCACGGCGCTGAACGCCGTGTGGGGCGTGGTCAACCACCTCGGCGGCGCCTCAGCGCCCGGCAACCCCGGGCCGGGGGACCTCTTCCACGCATTGGCACCGGTCGAGCTGTCCGACATCTGACCCGGGTGTCCGGATCCGCACCGTCCCTGTTCGTCCTCAGAACCCCCTCACGGAACGAGGTATGCCGACCATGACCACGCAGACCACACACCCGATACCCGCGGCCGGCCCAACGCCGCTGCGGGACTCGTCGCCGGGTGTCGTCACCACGGTCCCGGAGGCGCTGCTGCTGCGCAGCGAGAAGGACCCGGACGAGACAGCGTTCGTGTTCCTGCGGGACGGCGAGGAGCCCGAGGGGTCCCTCACCTACGGGCAGCTGCGGGCGGCGGCACTGGACCGGGCGGCGGCGCTGGCCGGCGCCGGGCTCGGCCCGGGCGACCGGGTGGTGCTGGCGTACCCGTCGGGCCTGGAGTTCGTCCGTTCCCTGCTGGGCTGCATGATCGCGCGGGTGGCCGCCGCTCCGGTGCACGTGCCGACGCGGCAACGCGGCGTGGCCAGGCTGCGGCAGATCGCCGACGACGCAGGGGCGGCGGTCGTGCTGACGACGGAGGCGGTCAAGCGCGATCTGGAGGGGCGGTTCGGGGCCGGGCCGGAGCTGGCCGGGCTGACTCTCGTCGCCACGGACCTGACGCCGGACGGTGTGGGCGCCGGCTGGACGGACCTGCCCGGCCCGGACGACGTGGCACTGTTGCAGTACACCTCCGGTTCGACGGGTGACCCGAAGGGCGTGGTGATCACCCACCACAACTTCCTCAGCAACGTCGCCGAGACCGAGGAGCTGTGGCCCTCGCCCTCGGACGGCGCGGTGGTCTCGTGGCTGCCGCTCTTCCACGACATGGGCATGCTGTTCGGGATCATGCTGCCACTGTGCTCGGGCCTGCCGGCGTATCTGATGGCGCCCGACGCGTTCATCCGCCGCCCGGGCCGCTGGCTGGAGGCCCTGTCGCGGTTCCGGGGCACGCACGCGGCGGCGCCGAACTTCGCGTACGAGCTGTGTGTGCAGGCGCTGGCCGAGGGCAAGGTGGCGGACGGGCTCGATCTGTCGGCGTGGCGGGTGGCCGCGAACGGGGCGGAGCCGGTCCGCTGGCGGACGGTGAGGGCCTTCACCGAGGCGTTCGCCGACGCCGGGTTCGCCCCGGAGGCGATGTGTCCCGGGTACGGGCTGGCGGAGAACACGCTGAAGGCGAGCGGCGGCGACTGGCACACCCGGCCCCGGGTGCTGTGGGTGGACTCGGCGGCGCTGCTGGCCGGCCGGGTGGAGCGGGTCGGCAGTCCCGGCCCGGACGATGTGGAGGGTCCGGAGGGGGCGCAGCCGCTGGTGAGCTCGGGCGTGACGGTGTCCGGCACGCGGCTGCGGACCGTGGACCCGATGACGCGTACGGCGTGCGCGCCCGGCGAGGTGGGCGAGATCTGGCTGAACGGGCCGTGCGTGGCTGCCGGGTACCTGGGCCGCCCCCAGGCGACCGAGGAGACCTTCGGCGCCCGGATCGACGGCGAGAGCGACTCGGCAGCCTACTTGCGCACCGGCGACCTTGGGTTCCTGCTCGACGGCGAACTGTACGTCACGGGCCGGCTCAAGGACGTCATCATCCGCAAGGGCCGCAACCACTACCCGCAGGACCTCGAGCTGTCCGCCGAGTCGGCGGTGGTGGGCCTGCACACCAACTGCGCCGCCGCGTTCTCCGTGGACAGCGGGGAGAGCGAGCGGCTGGTGCTGGTGGTGGAGGCCGACGGGCGGGTGCTGCGCACCCTCCAGCCGGAAGTGGTCCGGGAGCTGATCCGACAGGCGGTGCGGGACCGCAACGGGCTGGAGCCGGACGAGGTGGTGCTGGTGCGGCGCGGTGTGCTGCCGCGCACGACGAGCGGCAAGGTGCAACGGCGGCTGTGCCGCACGCGGTACGTCGAGGGCGAGTTGAAGGCGGCCGTCGGCGCTGCGGAACGGAGCGCGTGAGATGGGGACCGATATCCACGGCAAGGAGACCACGGCTGAGCGGCTGGCCGGGCTGGAGCGGCGGCGTGCCGAGCTGGCGGCGCACGCCGACTCGGCCGCGGCGCGGCGGCAGCACGAGCGGGGCAAGCTGACGGCGCGCGAACGCGTCGAGGCGCTGCTGGACCCGGGGACGTTCGTGGAGCTCGACACGCTGACCCGGCACCGCAGCCACGAGTTCGGCATGTACGAGCGGCGACCGGTCGGGGACGGCGTGATCACCGGTTACGGGCTGATCGACGGCCGTAAGGTGTGCGTGTTCGCGCAGGACTTCACCGTTTTCGGCGGTAGCCTCGGTGAGGCGTCGGGCAAGAAGCTGCACAAGCTGATGGATCTGGCGCTCAGCACGGGCTGCCCCGTCATCGGCCTCAACGACGGCGGGGGTGCCCGCATCCAGGAGGGTGTGGTCTCGCTCGGCTACTACGCGGAGCTGGTCAAGCGGCACGTCGACGGCTCCGGCGTGATCCCGCAGGTCTCGCTGCTGCTGGGTCCGTGCGCGGGCGGCGCGGTGTACGCGCCCGCGCTCACCGACTTCGTGGTGATGGTCGACGACATCTCGCACATGTTCGTGACCGGGCCCGAGGTGCTGAAGTCGGTGACGGGCCAGACCGTCGACCGGGACCAGCTGGGCGGCGCCCGCGCGCACAACACCATCTCGGGCAACGCGCACTACCTGGCGCAGGACGAGAAGGATGCCTTCGAGTACGTACGGCAGCTCCTCTCCCACTTGCCGTCGAACAACATGGAGGACCCGCCCGTCTACGAGCACACCGTCGAGAGCCGCATCACCGCGCTCGACGAGGAGCTGGACACCCTCATTCCGGACAGCGCCAACCAGCCGTACGACATGACGCGGGTGGTGCGGACGGTGCTCGACGACGGTGACCTGTTGGAGGTGCAGCCGCTGTTCGCGCCGAGCATCGTGTGCGGCTTCGGCCGGGTCGACGGCCACAGCGTCGGCGTCGTCGCCAACCAGCCGCAGGTCTCCGCGGGCGTGCTGGACATCGACGCCAGCGAGAAGGCCGCCCGCTTCGTGCGGATGTGCGACGCCTTCCACGTGCCGGTGCTGACCTTCGTGGACGTGCCGGGCTTCCTGCCGGGGCTCGACCAGGAGCACGGCGGCATCATCCGCCGCGGCGCGAAGCTGCTGTACGCGTACGCGGAGGCGTCGGTGCCGATGGTCACCGTCATCACCCGCAAGGCGTACGGCGGCGGCTACGGCGTCATGGGCTCCAAGCACCTGGGTGTCGACCTCAACCTGGCGTGGCCGACCGCGGAGATCGCCGTCATGGGCGGCGAGGGTGCGGTGGACGTGCTGCACCGGAACGCCATCCGGCAGGCCGCCGACCCTGAGGCCGAACGCGCCCGGCTGCGCGACGAGTACGACCGCGCCCTGTGCAACCCGTACACCGCGGCCGAACGCGGCTACGTCGACGCGGTGATCATGCCGAGGGAGACGCGGCTCGCGGTGGCGTCCGCCCTGGAGAAACTGCGCGGCAAACGCTCCACGCGGCTGCCGCGCAAGCACGGGAACATCCCGCTGTGAGCGCTGTGCGTGCAGTGAGCCCCGCGGGCGGCCTGGCGGCGGACGTGGCCGGGCCGCCCGGGTACGGCGAGTTCCGGGTGGTGCGGGGGCAGGCGACCGACGAGGAGGTCGCCGCCGTCGTTGCGCTGCTGGCCTGCCTGGCGTCGGCGGCGGCCGCCGCGCCGGAGGGCGGCGAGGCTTCCCGGCCGGTGCGCCGTTGGGCCGCGCCCGCGACGCGGATGACCCGCTTCCCGACGGGCCGCGGCCCCGGCGCGTGGCGCTCCAGCGGCCGGATGTGACCGGCCGCACCGCGTGGGACGGTGCGCGCCGGATCGAACGAGACGGACCGGCCCGCGCGGGTCGGAGTAAGGGGCGAAGGGCGCCCCGCCGGCGGGAAACACCCCCGTCGGCTGACGAGAAGGACGAGGGAAAGCCATCGTGCGCAAGGTGCTCATCGCCAACCGAGGCGAGATCGCTGTCCGCGTTGCCCGTGCATGCCGGGACGCCGGGATCGCGAGCGTAGCCGTCTACGCCGATCCGGACCGTGACGCTCTGCACGTCCGCGCGGCCGACGAGGCGTTCGCCCTGGGCGGTGACACCCCGGCAGCCAGCTATCTCGACATGGCCAAGGTCCTGCAGGCCGCGGCCGACTCCGGCGCCGACGCCATCCACCCCGGATACGGCTTCCTCTCCGAGAACGCCGACTTCGCCCAGGCCGTCATCGACGCCGGCCTCACCTGGATCGGCCCGCCGCCCGCCGCGATCCGCGACCTCGGCGACAAGGTCGCCGCCCGCCACATCGCCCAGCGCGCCGGCGCCCCGCTCGTCGCCGGCACCCCCGACCCCGTCTCCGGCGCCGACGAGGTCGTCGCGTTCGCCAAGGAGCACGGCCTGCCCATCGCCATCAAGGCCGCCTTCGGCGGCGGCGGCCGCGGCCTGAAGGTCGCCCGCACCCTGGAGGAAGTGCCGGAGCTGTACGACTCGGCGGTCCGCGA
>NZ_JBSGZO010000261.1:0-11983 GCF_053611045.1 Streptomyces sp. NPDC054841
ACGACAGCCGTAATTGGCCCGCCCTTTGGCGGTAACGGCAGCGCCCCGCACCGGTCGACGGAGCGGGGCGCTGACGCTGACGACTTGCCGGCGCAGGCCGCCGCGACGGCGCGACGGCGACGGCGACGGCGACGGCGACGGATCAGTCGTTGGGGACGACCTCGTAGCGCGGCGTGCCCTCGGCCATCTGCCGCAGCGCGTCCTTGCGGTCCCGCTTCGACAGCCGGTCGATGTACAGGTAGCCGTACAGGTGGTCCGTCTCGTGCTGCAGGCAGCGAGCGAAGTAGCCGGTGCCGCGCACCTTGACCGGCTTGCCCTCGGCGTCCTGGCCGTGCACCTCGGCGTAGTCGGGGCGGGCCAGCGAGGCGTACGCCGTCGGGACGGACAGGCAGCCCTCGTTCGAGTCGTCCAGGTTGCGGCTCTCCGGCGGCAGCTCCTGCAGCACCGGGTTGCAGACGACGCCGGTGTGACGCACGCCCTCGTCGTCGGGACAGTCGTAGACGAAGACCTTCAGGTCCACACCGATCTGGTTCGCGGCCAGGCCCACGCCCTCCGCCGCCCGCTGGCTGGCGAACATGTCGTCGATCAGCGCCGCGAGCTTGTCGTCGAACTCGGTGACGTCCTTGCACTCCTTGTGGAGCACCGGGTTGCCGACGACGGTGATCGGACGGGCCGTGCCACGCTCGCGGTACGCCCGCTCGCGCTCCTCACAGTCCTCCGTGTCCACGACGAAACCATCGTTGACCTGCTGGTCCGTGTGCTGGTCCGTCTCCTGCTGCGCCATTGTCCGCCGTACGCCTTCCTCGGGTCCCGTCTGATTGCTCCATACAGACTACGGCCCGAAGTCAGCAGACTTCCTCAAGATCCCGCCACTCGCGGCTGTCCGGGCTGTCCGCGACCCAGCCGTCCAGCAGCCCGCGCACCAGAGCGGCGGGCGCGGCGATACCGCATTCACGCTCCGGCAGCCACATGTCGCCGGCCGTGCGGTGGCCCAGCGGCCCCGGGTGGCCCGGCTCGCTGTGGTCGTGCGGGTCCAGGTGCTCACCGTCGCCCTCGGCGCTCGGCATCACGCTCTCGGAACAGGCCCGGCAGAGCAGCCGCACCGACGACGACCAGTCCTCGGCGGCGAATCCGGCGTCGGCGGCGAGCTGCTCCAGGGCGTCCCGGTCGTCCTCGGTGGCGGCCTCCAGCAGCACCACCCAGGTGGGGACCGGCGAGGGCGCCCAGAGCTCGATCTCGTCGAAGACGGGGAAGCTGTGTCCGGCGGCGGTGGTGCGCTCGCCGTGCGGTACGCCGTCGTGCAGCACGACCTCGCCCCAGCGACGGCCGGACGACGGCAGGGGGATGGAGAGCACCTCTATCCGGGCCGGGTCGAGCCTGCGGCCCCACACCACCTCGGCCTCGCCCTCCGGCGACAGCCGTACGGCGGCGCTGCCCAGCTCCATCCCGACGGGCTCGCCGCCCGCGGCGCCCGGTCCGCCGCTTCCGGCGCGTGAGGGGCTTCCGGGCACCTTCAGCCCGTACGCCTGCCAGGCCCGGCGGGCCAGCGGCCAGTCCTGGAGAGCGGTGGCCGCGATCCCCACGTTCCACCAGTCGGGGGCGCCGGTCTCCTTGTCCAGCAGGGCGACGGCCCGCAGGCCCGCGGCGCGCGCCTGCTCCCAGTCGTGCCGGAACTTGTGCAGCAGGGCGAGGTTGAACCAGGACTCGGAGAGCCAGGGCTCCAGATCCGCCGCGCGGGTCAGCAGCGCGCCCGCGTCCTCGTACCGGCCGTCGCCGATCAGCGTGAACGCGCGGTCGGTGGCTTGCCGCCACGAGGCGGAGGGCCGATGCCGTACCTTCCCGAAGATCCTCACGATTCCCGCCTGCTGGTCGCTCGGGTCATTGCCCCCGGACACTTGTCTGAGTGTCTTTGTGTACGTCTCGCTCAGTGCTCCCTACTTTCGCATCCAACCATGCCCGGTCGGACGCCCGCTCATTACCCATGGGTTACCCAGGCTGAGCGGGGCTGAGTCCCGCCCGTCGCCCGCCACCACCCCCTCAGCCGAGGCCCTCCGGGCCGGCCCCGCGACGGGTCAGGACGCGGGCGAGGGACTCGACGACTTCCGGCTGGTAGTCGTGGGCGGTCCCGAGACGGAGCTGCTCCAGAGCCGTGAGCGCGCCTGTGGCACTTTCACCGGTGAGATCGTCGTACGCGTTGACGGTGCGGACGATACGGGCGGCCAGGGGCTGCTCCCGGTACGGGTCGGCCTGGCGCTCGACGACCACCGCGACGGCCGCGGGGACCCCGGTCTGGCGGACGACGGCGCCGCCCAGCAGGGCGATCCTGCGCTGCTCGGCGAGCGGCAGCAGAGCGGTGGCACCCTCCGGGACCGGGTCGACGAGGGAGAGCTGCCCGATGTCGTGCATCAGCGCCGCGTACTCCAGAACGGTCAGCTCGGGCCCCGAGAGCCCCAGCTCGCGGCCGACGGCGGTGCTCAGCGCGGCGACTCTGAGGGCATGCCCGTGGGGGGTGTAGCCCGCGATCTCGGTCGCCCGTGCGAGTGAGGAGATGGTCTGCCGGTAGGTGATCCGTACTGCCGTGTACCGCCGGAACGACATCTGGGTGAGCAGGAGCGGTACGGAGAAGACGGGCAGCGCCCAGAGCCCGGCGACAGCGGCGCCGAGCGCCATGACGGCGCCGGTCGCGCAGACGGCGGAGCCGATGCCGATCAGCGCGCGCAGTTCGTCGCGCAGCAGCGGACCGTACGGGATGGGGGTACCTCCCGTTCGCCTGGCGCCACGGGGGAGGGTGCGGGCGCGGAGCATCAGCGCGGCGAGCACGGCGTCGCAGAGCGCGGTCAGCAGCAGCAGGAGCAGCAGGTAGAGCACGTAGTACGGGCCTTTGCCGAGCCGCTCGGCCAGTGCGCCCGAGTTGTAGAGCGGCTGGAAGCAGGTCGCGGCGAACGCGACGGTCAGCACACGGCGCGTGACATGGTCGAGCGCGGGACCGCGGCCGCGCACGATGTGCGGTACGGCCCCGGCGAGGGCGCCCGCCACGACGACCGCGACGACCTGGAGGACGCCGTGGGTGGTGGCCCGCCCGCCGCTCTCACCGAGCAGCGCGTACGCCAGTGCCCCGGCGGACGCGAGCGGCGCGGGCTCCCTCCCCCATGGCTCTTCGAGCATGGGTGCGGATCCACCGGGCGGCGCCGGGGGGAGCACCCCCGTGCCGGGCGGTGCACCCCGTCGGGTGGCCTCCCCGACGGCGATGAGCACGCCGAACGCGAGGGCGGTGCCCGGGTCCGCGACGCCGTTCCACAGGGTCCAGCCGAGCCCGGCCACGGTCAGCGCGGCAGCGGACCCGTACACGCCCAGAACGGTGACCGGGACCCTCGGTGTCATCCGCCCTGCCTGTGCCGTGCCGTCGGAGCGGAGGCGGGTCCGGCCGGGACGGAGGGGCACTCCGGGGGCGGCTGGGCGGGCACGTGCGGCTCGTCGGCGGTCACCCCCGTCTGCCAGCCGTGACGGTCGAGGGCGCGGACGAGGGCTCGCACCATCCGGGGGTCGAACTGGGTGCCGGCGCAGCGTTTCAGCTCTTCGACCGCGGTGGCGACGGGCCGCGCCCTGCTGTACGAGCGGGTCGAGGTCATCGCGTCGAAGGCGTCGGCGACGGCGACCACGCGGGCGGACTCGGGGATCTGACGGCCGGCGAGTCCGTACGGGTAGCCGCTTCCGTCGAGCCGTTCGTGGTGGTGCAGGATCGCCGCGCGGGCCTCGCTGAGGAAGCCGATGCCCCGGACCATCTCGTGCCCGTACTCGGGGTGCAGCTCGATCACACGGCGCTCTTCCGGGGTGAGCGGTCCGTCCTTGCGCAGCACGCGTGTGGGTACGCCCAGTTTGCCGACGTCGTGCAGTATCCCGGCGAAGCGGAGCACTTCGAGGCGCTCCTCGTCCATGCCCAGCTCACGCGCGATCAGTACGGACGCGCGGCCCACCCGCTCGCTGTGGCCGCGGGTGTACTTGTCCTTGATGTCGACGGCCTGAACGAGGGCGCGGATGGTGGACCGGTGAGCGCCCTGCTCGCGGTGGTACTGCGCGAATACCCAGCAGGAGATGTACATCGGCAGCAGCACGAAGAGCGCGGACAGCGGACCGTACGGGCTGCGCCACAGCACGGCCATCATCAGCCCGGCCGGTCCGTGCACGGCGTGCGGCGCGAGGGAGCGCAGCAGCAGTCCGCGCCACGCCGCGCGGACGGGGACGCGTTCCGCGGTGGCGAGGATGCCGCCGTCGAGCGCGGTCAGCACCAGGCAGTACGTGAATGCGGCGGCGAAGGCGGGCAGCAGCGCGTACGGGAAGTCGGCGGCGCCCAGCGCGGCCGGGCCGCCGAGGATGACGGCCACCCGGGACGCTGCCCAGGCGGCCAGGGCCAATTGGGCCGCCCGCCACACGCGGCGGACGCCCGCGGGGCGCTGCTCGACGTGGGCGAGCAGCGCGCCCGGTGCCGCGACCAGCGCCGCGGCCGCGGGCGGAAGGAGCAGCGCGGCGGCGAGCAGCACAGGGAAGAACGATCCGGCGCCGACCGGTACGGATCCGCCGACGACCCGTCCCAGGACGGGGAAGCGGGCGGGCACCTCGCACACCGCGTACAGCCCCGCGAGCAGCCCGACGGTGCTCCAGGCGGTACCGGCCCCGGGGCGCAGGGCGGGGAGCACGCACACACCGGCACTCACGACGGCGCACAGGATGTACACCCGCGCCGCTCCGGGAATGACTCTCACCGCCCTCAGCCCTCCTCGGCCGCCCCCAAATCGAGCGCAAGGCTAGCGAGTTGGGGTGTCCACGGCGGGCGGAAGCGACCGATTAGCACCATCGGGTGACACGGTGCGAGGGCGGACGGGCGCGTCCCCTGCGGGCATGCTGCCCGGGGACGCTGCCCGGGTACGCAAAGGGGACGCACCTTCCGGTGCGCCCCCTGTGTCCGGTCCGCCGCCGGAGCGCTACTGCTCAGTGACTGTTCCGCGGCTGCTCAGCGGCTGTTCGGCGACTGCTCGGCGACCGGTTACTCCGCGCCCGCCGTCAGGTCGTGCTCGGGCACGGTCTCACCGGACCGGATCAGCTCGATCCGGCCCATGACCTTGGCCCGCAGATCCACCGGTACGTCGTCATGGCCGCAGCAGCGCTTGACGAGCTTCTTCACCGCCTGCTCCAGGCCGTACTTCTCCAGGCACGGGGAGCACTCCTCGAAGTGCACCTCGAACTTGGTGCAGTCGCTGTCGGGCATCTCCCGGTCGAGGAACTCGTAAAGATGATCGAGTACCTCCGCGCAGTCAGTCTCGTGCGGCTCTCCGCAGCTCATGAGCCCGCGCCTTTCCGATCGTTCGTCGACTCCCCGGCGCCCGCGGGAACGAGCCCGCGATCACGGGCGTAGTCCTCGAGCATGCCGCGCAACTGGCGGCGGCCCCGGTGCAGTCGGGACATCACCGTACCGATGGGCGTTCCCATGATGTCCGCGATCTCCTTGTACGCAAAGCCCTCTACATCCGCGAGGTACACCGCGATGCGGAACTCTTCGGGGATCGCCTGCAGCGCTTCCTTGACATCGGAGTCCGGCAGGTGGTCGAGCGCCTGGGACTCCGCGGAGCGCAGACCCGTCGACATGTGCGACTCCGCACGGGCGAGCTGCCAGTCCTCGATCTCCTCGGCGGCACTGCGCTGCGGCTCGCGCTGCTTCTTGCGGTACGAGTTGATGAAGGTGTTCGTGAGAATCCGGTACAGCCAGGCCTTGAGGTTCGTGCCCTCACGGAACTGGTGGAAGGACCCGTAGGCCTTCGCGTACGTCTCCTGTACGAGATCCTCGGCATCGGCCGGATTGCGCGTCATACGCAGCGCGGCCGAGTACATCTGGTCGAGGTAGCCAAGTGCGTCCCGCTCGAAGCGTGCGTTGCGCTCGGCAGCCGTCTCGTCCATGCGGCTGTCGTCGGTCCCAGTGACCGGACCCACCTCCTCCTCCGCTGTGGCGAGACCGAAACCGGACCCGCTCGAATCGGAGGATAGACGACCAACCGCACCGCCCGCCGTCCGAATGGGGGTCGCCTTGGGTGCACGCAGCACTGTCCACTCCAGGTCAGCGGCCTGCGACCTGCTCGGGCAGATGGTCGAACCCATGCGACGGACTCCCTCTCCACGCTCCTGTACTGACGTGGGACACAACAGAAGGTCCGCCCTCCGCTATTCCCGGGCGTACGACACAGCCAGGATCCGGCTGTCGGGATGCGGCCGTCAGGATGCGGCCGTCAGGATCCGGGCAGGGCCGTGATCCACTTCCGTACGCCGTCGACGACGGTGGCCAGGGCCTCCTCCTGGGTCAGCGCCGCCCGCTTGGGCACGGCGAGCCCGTGGTCCGCGGAGTCCACCTCGATCAGCTCGTACTCCCCGTCGGGGAACTCCTCCGGCTTCCCGAACGAGTCGTTTCCGCCCTGGACGACAAGGACGGGAACGCCGGCGCCGAGCAGCTCATCGGCCCGGGACTTCTCCGGCCTGCCCGGCGGGTGCAGAGGGAAGCTGAGGGCGAGCACGGCGCGCGCGCCCAGCTCCCGCGCAGTGCGGCAGGCCACCCGTGCCCCGGCGCTGCGCCCGCCCGCGACGATCGGCAGCCCCCGCTTCTCCAGCGCCGGCCACAGCCCCCGCCAGCCGGTGTCCAGGGTCTTCGGCGCGGGCGCGACCTGCTTGCCCGCCACCCGCCACGGCTGCTCCACGAGGGCCACGGTCACCCCGGCGGCGGGCAGTTCGGCCGCGAGCGCCTGGAGGTCGCGGGCGCCGATGCCGCCGCCCGCGCCATGGCTGACGGCCAGCACGAGCCGGGCCTTGCCGGTGGCCGGGTGCCAGGTGATGCGGGCGTCCCCGGCGGGTGTCTCGACGATCTCGCTCTGTGTCACATCAGCAGTGTCACACCACGAGCACCGGAAACTTCAGGAAGCAGGAAGCACGAGCACCGGGAACTTCAGAAGAGCGTGCCGACCTCAGGGGCCGCCAGCTCCTCCAGCAGTTCAGGTCCGTTGTTGCGGACATTGGAGACCGCCGTGCCGACGGGGTACGCCCGCATCAGCCCGGGCGGCGGCGGCGCGAGCAGCGTGCGCAGCTCCTCCACGTCCGTGCGGGCCGGGTCGAGCCAGGCGTCCCAGCGGTCCTCCGTGAGCATCAGCGGCATCCGCGGGTGGATCTCGGACAGCGAGTGGGGGCCGTCGGCGGGTGCGACGGCCAGCGGGCTCGCCTCCGCCTCGGTCGTGATCACCGAGCAGGTCACCCACCAGGACTGCGGGTGGTCGTCCGGCAGGGTCCGGTCGCGCCAGAACTCGTACAGCCCCGCCATCGCGAAGACCGAGCCGTCGGCGGGGGTGACGAAGTACGGCTGCTTGCGGGGCCGCTTCTTCTTCCCCTCCACCTCCAGCTGCCGCTCGTCGGCGCCGGTGACCCACTCGTAGTAGCCGTCGGCGGGCAGGATGCAGCGCCGGGCGAGGAAGGGCCGGCGGAAGGAGGGCTTCTCATGGACGGTCTCCGCACGGGCGTTGATCATCCGGGCCGCGCCCTCGGGGTTCTTGGCGAAGGACGGGACGAGTCCCCACTTGAGTTTCCGCAGTTGGCGAACCGGGCGGCGGTCGTCCGCGTCCTTCACAGGACGTTCGAGCACCGCGTAGACCTCTTTCGTCGGAGCCACGTTCCAGTCGGGAGCCAGGGTCTCCGCCGGCTCCCACTTCTCGATCTGGAAGAGTCCCGTCAGGTCCTCGGGCCTGCGACTCGCTGCATACCGTCCGCACATAAGTGCCACACTGCCACGACCCCGAGCCTCCCGAGGAGCCACCCCGGAAATGGTCACACCCGAAGTCTTCGGCACCCAGCCCGCGCCCGAGCAGTGGCTCGTCATAGGCACGGCCGCGCTCGCTCTCGTCGCGGTCGTCCCGCACACGCTGTGGCGGCTGTCCCGCAACGCGATCACGATCGCCCACGAGGGCGGCCACGGCCTGATCGCCCTGGCCACCGGTCGCCGGCTGGACGGCATCCGGCTGCACTCCGACACCAGCGGCCTCACCGTCAGCCGCGGCAAGCCGACCGGGCCCGGCATGATCCTCACCGCGGCCGCGGGCTACACCGCCCCGCCGCTGCTCGGACTCGGCGGCGCCTGGCTGCTCGCCGCGCACCACATCACGCTGCTCCTGTGGGTGGCGACCGCGCTGCTGATCGCGATGCTGGTGATGATCCGCAACGCGTACGGGGCGCTCACCGTGATCCTCACCGGCGGGGCATTCCTGCTGGTGTCCTGGCTGACCGATCCGGCGGTGCAGGCGGCGTTCGCGTACGCCGCGGTGTGGTTCCTGCTGCTCGGCGGCGTACGGCCGGCCTTCGAACTGCAGGCGAAGCGGCGGCACGGCGGGGCGCCCGACTCGGACGCGGACCAGCTGGCCCGGCTGACGCATGCGCCGCCCGCGATGTGGCTGCTCCTCTTCCATGCCGTATCGCTGTGCTCGCTGATCGGTGGCGGTCGCTGGTTGCTCGGTCTGTGATCGTTCACGGAGCTCTGTGACCGGTCGTGGAACGGCTGCGGCCTCCCGGGGCCATTAAAGTGATGGCCATGACCGAGAGCTCCGTGCACCCCGCCCTCTGGCCCGCCCCTCATGCAAGCGGGCCCGTCGACGCGACGGTCACCGTGCCCGGATCGAAATCGGTCACCAACCGCGCGCTCGTGCTGGCGGCACTGGCCGCCGAGCCCGGCTGGCTGCGCCGGCCGCTGCGCTCCCGCGACACCCTGCTGATGGCGGAGGCCCTGCGGGCCATGGGCGTCGGCATCGAGGAGCAGGTCTCCTCCAGCTCCACCTCCACCGGCGGCCCCGACAGCGGCGAGGCCTGGCGGATAATCCCGGCCGGGCTGCACGGCCCCACAACGGTCGACGTCGGCAACGCCGGCACGGTGATGCGCTTCCTGCCGCCCGTCGCCGCCCTCGCCGACGGTCCGATCCGCTTCGACGGCGACCCGCGCTCCTACGAGCGTCCGCTGGGAGGCGTGATCAACGGTCTGCGCGCGCTGGGCGCCCGCATCGACGACGACGGCCGCGGCTCCCTCCCGATGACCGTCCACGGCGGCGGAGCGCTGGACGGCGGCCCGGTGGAGATCGACGCCTCCTCGTCCTCGCAGTTCGTCTCCGCCCTGCTGCTCTCCGCGCCACGCTTCAACCAGGGCGTGGAGGTACGGCACATCGGCTCCCGGCTGCCGTCGATGCCGCACATCCGGATGACCGTCGACATGCTCCGTACGGTCGGGGCACAGGTCGACGAGCCGGAGACCGGCGGCGAGCCCAACGTCTGGCGGGTGCGCAGCGGTGCGCTGCTCGGCCGGGATCTGACCGTGGAGCCGGATCTGTCCAACGCCCAGCCCTTCCTGGCGGCGGCGCTGGTGACGGGCGGCCGGGTCACCGTGCCCGACTGGCCCGAGCGCACCACCCAGCCAGGTGACGCGCTGCGCGAGATCTTCACCGAGATGGGCGGTTCCTGCGAACTCACGGACGCGGGTCTGACCTTCACCGGCACCGGCCGGATCCATGGCATCGACGTCGATCTGAGCGAGGTCGGCGAGCTGACCCCGGGCATCGCCGCGGTCGCGGCCCTGGCCGACTCCCCCTCGACGCTGCGCGGTGTCGCGCATCTGCGGCTGCACGAGACGGACCGGCTGGCCGCGCTCACCAAGGAGATCAACGAGCTCGGCGGCGATGTCACCGAGACCGAGGACGGGCTGCACATCCGCCCGCGCCCGCTGCACGGCGGGGTGTTCCACACCTACGACGACCACCGGATGGCGACGGCCGGCTCGATCATCGGTCTCGCCGTCGACGGAGTGGAGATCGAGAACGTGGCGACGACGGCCAAAACCCTGCCCGATTTCCCGAGGATGTGGACCGACATGCTCGCGGGCAACTGAGCGGGGACGGCCGGAGATGCGCCGCTACGGCAAGCACACCGACGAGGACGACATCCGCCAGCGCCCCAATCCCAAGGGCAATCGTCCCCGTACGAACATCCGCCCCAAGCACGAGGACGCGGCGGAGGGCATGGTCCTGACCGTCGACCGGGGCCGGCTCACCTGTCTCGTCGACGACCGCACGATCATGGCGATGAAGGCCCGTGAGCTCGGCCGCAAGGCCGCCGTGGTCGGCGACCGGGTCGAGCTGGTCGGCGATCTGTCCGGCAAGAAGGACACCCTCGCCCGCATCGTCCGGATCGGCGAGCGCCGGTCCGTCCTGCGCCGCACCGCCGACGACGACGATCCGTACGAGCGCGTCGTCGTCGCCAATGCCGACCAGCTGGCGATCGTGACGGCCCTCGCCGACCCGGAGCCGCGCCCGCGGCTGATCGACCGCTGTCTGGTCGCGGCGTTCGCCGGCGGCCTGGAGCCGCTGCTGGTGCTGACCAAGTCGGATCTGGCCCCGCCGGACGAACTGCTGGAGATGTACGGCGCGCTCGGTGTCCCCCACATCGTCACCACCCGCGACGAGTTCGTGGGCGGCGTCGCGGCCGACCGGGTCTACGAGCACCTCAGGGGCCGGACCACCGCGTTCGTCGGCCACTCCGGCGTCGGCAAGACGACTTTGGTCAACGCCCTCGTCCCGAAGGACCGGTGGCGCAGCACGGGCGTGGTGAACGCGGTCACCGGTCGCGGCCGGCACACCACCACCTCGGCGCTCGCACTCCCCCTCGCGGGCGAGGACAACGGCTGGGTGATCGACACCCCGGGTGTGCGCTCCTTCGGGCTGCACCATGTCGACCCGTCCCGGGTCATCCACGCCTTCCCGGATCTGGAGCCGGGCACTGAGGGGTGTCCGCGCGCCTGTTCGCACGACGAGCCGGACTGCGCGCTGGACGAGTGGGTGGCTCAGGGGAAGGCCGATCCCGCGCGTCTCTACTCACTGAGGCGACTGCTGGCGACGCGCGAGCGACGCGAAGGCGACTGAGCCGGGGCGACGCGAAGGCGACCGAGCCGGGGCGACGCGAAGGCGACTGAGCCGGGGCGACGCGAAGGCGACCGAGCCGCGGTGACACGAAAGCGACCGAGCCGGGGCGACGCGGAGGCGGCCGACCCGCGCACGTTTGCGACCGCCCGCTGCTGGTAAGTGCATAATCGCACCAAGTGAGACGAAGCAGTCACCGACGCGGACGCGGGAGGCACTGACCATGGCGTGGCTGCTCGTAATCGTCGCCGGGCTCCTGGAAACCGGATTCGCGATCTGCCTCAAGCTGTCGCACGGCTTCACGCGTCTGTGGCCGACGATCGCGTTCGCCATCTTCGCCATGAGCAGCTTCGGGCTACTGACGCTGTCGCTGCGCAAACTCGACGTCGGCCCGGCATACGCGGTGTGGACGGGCATCGGCGCGGCGGGCACCGCGATCTACGGGATGGTCTTCCTGGACGAGGTCGCGTCGACCCTCAAGATCGTCTCGATTTCGCTGGTGATCGCCGGGGTCATCGGCCTGCAGCTGTCGGGTTCGAGCCACTGACGGCGTTTCCTGCGCTGCCGGAGCCGCCACCGCGGTAGACGGCGCTCACAGCGTTACGGACCAGCGGACCGACCCCTTCCGGGGCGGGCGCGACGACGTGCGCCAGGGCGAGCCGCACGGCCAGCTCGCAGCGGTGGGCGAGGTCGAGGCTCTCCTCCTTGGTACGTCGGCGGCTGCCCGGCTCCTGAGCTGCCAGCGAGCGGTCCCGTACCGCGGCGACCAGCTCGGCGGGCGCCGGGTGCCCGGCATCCGCGCGGCGCTGCGCCGGCAGTGCGGAGGCGGCGGCCGACCTGCTCGCGGGCCGTGGGGTGGGGAGCCGCTCTCCCCAGCAACCGGTGAGCAGGGCGCGCAGCAGCGGCCTTGCGCGGGCCTCCCCGACGGTCCACTCCGCGAGCCGCACCAGCTGCTCGCCGCTCCCGGCCCGCTCCGCGAGGACCCGGTCCACCCCGCGGAGATACAT